>JBOGIC010000573.1:0-2492 GCA_050744985.1 Acidimicrobiales bacterium | reverse complement strand
GATCAGCCGCTGACCCACTGGACCATGCGGCGCGGTCGGGGGCGAAGGATCGGGGACGGCAGCAGGAGTTACGACCGCTGAAGGCCGTGCGGCCTCCGCCGGCGGCAGGATCGAGGGCGGCGTAGCGCGGCGGTCGGGGCCGGGCGGCGGTGCGGAGTCGGACCCCCACGCCGGTGGCGTCACCCGGCTGGCCCGAAGGTCTGCCGCCGTGTATGGGCCTCCCGGTCCGGTGATGACGGCGTCGGCCGCGAGGTTGGCGATCTCCGGGTCGTCGGGGTGCCACTCCCGCAGCACGGCCCTGGGCGGGTCGACACCGATGGCCACGGATCCACCGATCAGGTCGCCCAGGCCGGTCGTGCACGGGTCATTGCAGTAGGTGATGGTGTACACCCCGGCGGCGGAAAGGTCGGGCACGCGGAACGAGAGGCTGACGCGCACGGATCGCCCCCTCGCCTCCAGGTTCAACGGCCCCAGCGGAATGCTGTCGGGGGGCAGGCGCCGGTCTGCCCACGCCGGGGTGTCGCCGGCGATGAGGTAGGCGAGAAACGGTCCGTCCTGTACCCACCCGAGCGCGCCGCCCGAGGTGTACCCCACCAGCGTCGCGACCTCGCCGACCTCGTACCGCTCGCGTACCGGGTAGAGGTGGGTGCCGCCCGCCAGCGCGGGAGCGGCGGCGCCGAGGACATGAATACCAAGCAACGCCGCGAGGACCGCCATCCGCCGCATGGCGTTGAGTATCGCGCCCGTGCCCGGCGGGCGGCAAGGGAGTCGGGGTCGTGAGGAGGATCCGCAATGCCCGGCCTTGCCCCAACGGAACTGTTGCACGCTCGGGCCCGCTACGCGGGCGCGATGTTCTGGTTCAGCCGGAAGAAGTTCGAGGGGTCGTAGGTGCGCTTCAGCGCCTTGAGCCGGTCGTACTTCGCCTCGCCGTAGGCCTGGCGAACCCGCGCCTCGCCCTCTTCCATGAGGAAGTTGACATAGACGCTCGTGTGGTGGGGAGCGAGCGCCTCCCAGTACTTGCGGGCCCATTGGCGCTGGTCCTCGAACCCGTCGGCCGTCTCGCTGTTCCCGTTGATGTTGAACGTGTGGCCGGCCTGCCGTCCGTGGAATGACGTCGCGTCCTCGTCGACGCGGGCCACGGCCCCGCCCATCTGCCACAACGCGATGCTCGTGATCGGCGACGTGATCTGCTGGCCGTACTCGACCACGACGTCGATGACGTCGTCGGTCAGCGCCGCGACGTCGCAGGACCGCACGTAGTACCAGCACCCGGGACGGAACGACGGGTCGAACATCCGCTGGTGGGCGAGGTAGGGCTTCGGCACGCAGAGATCGAGCACCGGTGGGCCGAAATCCTTGAGCGGCTGCAGGACCCGTTGGCCTTGGGCGAGATCGCCGGCGTAGCAGACCGCGACGCCGATGATCAACTGGCCGACGAGATCACGCGGCACGAACGGCAGATCGGGCGCTCTCCGTTGAACCACGATCGTCATGAGCTCGTCGGGACAATCCACGAGCCAGTCCCGGTAGAAATGCAGCACGTCACGCGCCCGCTCCACCGGCCAGAAGATGGGCCCGGCCACGACCTGTGGTCCGAGGCGATGCATCTGGAACTCGAACTCGGTCACGATCCCGAAGTTCCCGCCGCCGCCCCGTACACCCCAGAAGAGGTCGGCGTTCTCCTGCTCGCTCGCGCTGAGGAACTCACCGTCAGCCGTCACGATGTCCACCGACGTGAGGTTGTCAACCGTCAGCCCGTATTTCCGCATGATCCAACCGATGCCGCCTCCGAGGGTGAGGCCGGCCATGCCGGTGTGGGTCACGATGCCCGAGGGAACCGCGCACCCGAAGGCCTGCGTCTCCCGGTCGAGCTCGCCGAGCAGCACGCCCGCCTGCGCGCGCACTCGATTGCCGGCGGGGTCGACGCGAACGCCCTTCATGAGCCCGAGATCGATGACCATGCCGCCATCGCACACCGAGAGGCCGGGAAAGCTGTGGCCGCCACTGCGAACGGCCACGCGAAGGTCGCGTTCGCGGGCAAACCGCACGGCCGTGCGGACGTCCGAAACTCCGGCGCAGCGCGCGATCAGGTCGGGTCGCCGGTCGATTGAGCCGTTCCAGACCTTGCGGTGCTCGTCGTAGGTCATGTCGCCGGTCGTGATGACCTCGCCGCGGAACTCCGACCTCAGCTGGTCGATGATCTCGGGGCCAAGCGGCGGGCTCTCGATCGCTCCGGTCAACGCGCGCTCCTTGGTCGTACGAGGGAGGCCCGGGTTGGGTCGGTGTCACCGTACCGTCGGGGCGAGCCGAGCACGTTTCGCGGAAACACGCCGAGAGCCGAGCCGGCCGACCTGCGCAGTCATTTTTCGCGACCGTCTCGGCGAGTGCTCGCGTGCTCGACGCTCGACGGCGGCAGCCCTTCGCTCGCCCGAACAGCCGGTGGGCCCTGCGATCCTGTTCAGAAGGCGTTCTGCCCCGTGGCGCGCGTGTCG
>JBOGIC010000572.1:0-4822 GCA_050744985.1 Acidimicrobiales bacterium | reverse complement strand
GGGCACGCTGCAGTGTCGACGCGACCGATCGTTGCTCCTGGAACAGCCGGGCGTTCTGGGCGGTGAGGCCGGCCCGGCGCGCCACTTCCTCCACGAGGGCGAGGTCGGCCTCGTCGTAGCGGCGGCCCTCGACCATCGACAGCAGCGTGACGTCGCCCAACCACGTGGGCCCCGCCCGCAGGGGGACAGCGATCGCCGACTGCACACCGAGGCGGCTCAACGCCCGGCCGAGGCGAGGGTCTGGGAGCAGCGCGACGTCGGGAGCGAGGACGGGGAGGCGCGCGGCGAGGTCGTCGAGGAGCTGGGCGGCGGGGCTCCGGTCGAGTCCGTCGAGGTGCTCGGCGACGGCGGCCTCGACGGCGTCGCTGTAGGTCGTCGCGACGCGGCGGGACATCCCGTCGGCATCGAGCTCGCGCACCGAGCACACGTCGGCGAGGTCGGGGACGAACAGCCGGGCGACGCCGTCGAGCACCCCCGCGTAGTCGAGGGCCGAGTCGAGCAGGCGCGGGCTGGTGGCGGCCAGGAAGCCCAGCCTGCGCTCGCTGCGACGGAGGGCCTCGGCGGCGCGCTGGCGCTCGGTGACGTCCCGGAAGACGTTGACGGCGAAACGCACGGCGCCGTCCTCCCCGAACACGGGGCGGGCCGAGACGAGCGACCAGCGGTCGTCGCTGCCGTCCGCGCCGACGAGGCGCCACCGGACCAGGTGGTCGGGCGGGTACTCGCCCTGGAGCGCCCGGCGACCGGGGAGCTCGGTCCGGGTCATACGCACCCCGTCCTCGTCGAACAACTCGAAGCGGGCGAGGATCTCGGCCGGCGTGGCGGCGAGCAGCTCGCCCGGCGAGCCGAAGCCGATGAGGGCGGCGGCATCCTGGTTGGCGAACACCAGGCGGCCATCGGGGCCCTGCACGGTGATCCCGTCCGGCGCCGCGTCGAGGATCGCGGTGAGCGCCAGGTTGGCCAGGCCCAGGCCCGCCTCGAGGCGCTGGCGATGGATCTCGGCCGCGCCCTGGGCGGCGAGGTCGCGGGCGACGCCCAGCTCGGTTTCGGAGACGGGTCGAGGTCGGTCGAAGAACGCCGTCAGGGTGCCCAACACCTCCCCGCCGACCAGGAGCGGGACGATGGCAATCGCCCGCGTGCCGGCGGTGTCGGCGACGGTTGGCCATCCGCAACGGCCACCGGCCACGTCGGCGCCGATCTCATGCGTGGCGGCGACGCGCATCACGCCGTCGCCGTCGAACAGAGCGAGCGCGGCCTGGTCGGCCGACACGGCATCGACGAACGCCGCCAGGAGGTGTTGGTACAGGGGGGACGGCTCGGGGGCCTTCGCCGCCATCTCCGCCAACCGCCGAAACGTCGCCTCCACCAGGCAGAGTGTTGCGCTGGGAGGCGGCGGTGTCTACTGCCTTCTGCTATTCCTCAGGCTCGAGCAGCAGCCGGGTCGTGCCCGACGTGATCTCGACCTCGGGCCCGCGGGGCCCTTCGGCGATGCGCACTTCCACCTCGGCGCCGGCGTCGGCCCATTCGTCGAGCATGTCGAGCGCAGCCGCCGCCCGCGCGCGCCCGGGGAACCGGACCTCGAGGGTGACCGGCACCGACGCCGAGCCGCTGCCGGCGCGGGTCAGCACGCAGTCCAGCGTGATGGTGTCGGGGCCTTCCTCGGCGAAGAGCAGTTGGCCGACGAGGGGGGTGGTGGTGTTGTGCCGTGCCATGACAATTACATCGGCACGCCCGCGCTCGGACTAGAGGAGAGACTGTGGTAAATGCGCGCTTGGGTGGTCTCCGTACCGGGCCCCATCGACTCGGGCCCGCTGGAGCTGGAACGGGCGCCCGTGCCCGTGCCGGGCCCCGGGGAGGTGCGCGTGAGGGTGCGGGTGTGCGGCGTGTGCCGCACCGACCTGCACCTCGCCGAGGGTGACCTGCCGCCGCGCCGGCCACGGGTCGTGCCGGGCCACGAGGTCGTCGGGGTCGTGGACGCCGTAGGCCCCGGAGCGTCGCGCCTGGCGGTGGGGGCACGGGTCGGCGTGGCGTGGTTGCGGTGGACCTGCGGCCAGTGCCGGTTTTGCCGCCGCGGCCGCGAGAACCTGTGCGTGTCGCCGCGCTTCACGGGATGGGACGACGACGGCGGCTTCGCCGAGTACTGCGTCGTCGACGAGCGCTACGCCTACGAGCTGCCGGCGGGGTTCGGCGACGAGGAGGCGGCGCCGCTTCTCTGTGCCGGGATCATCGGCTACCGGGCGCTGAAACGGGCGTCGCTACCGCCGGGCGGGCGGCTCGGGATCTACGGCTTCGGCGCGTCGGCCCACCTGGCTGCGCAGGTGGCGATGGCCGGGGGCGCGACCGTCCACGTGCTCACCCGCTCGGAAGCGGCCCGGCGCCTGGCGCTCGAACTGGGCGTGGCGTCGGTGGGCGGCGCCTCCGACGTGCCGCCCGAGCCGCTGGATGCCGCCATCCTCTTCGCCCCGGCCGGGAGGTTGGTGCCGGTGGCCCTGGCCGCGCTGGACCGCGGCGGCGTGCTGGCGGTGGCGGGGATCTACCTGAGCGACATCCCGGCGCTGACCTACGCCGACCACCTCTTCGAGGAGCGCGAGCTGCGCAGCGTCACCGCCAACACCCGCGCCGACGGCGAGGAACTCCTGGCCATCGCCGCCCGCATCGGCCTGCGCCCGACGACGGTGCCCTACCCGTTCGAGTCGGCCGGCCGGGCCCTGGCCGACCTGGCCCACGACCGGGTGACGGGCGCGGCGGTGCTGCGCGTCAGCTGACGGCGGCGGCCGACGGTTTCGACTGGGAGCCGCCACCGCCTCCGCTGCGGGAGCGACCGACGATCCAGACGACCACCATGGCCAGACCGGCGCCCAAGGCCAGTCCGGTGAGCAGCATGGCCACACCCCGGTCGTCGCTCGACGTGGTCGAGGCGCCCACGGGTTGGGGCCCGTCGAGCATCAGTGACGCCGTGTAGATGTCCTCGGCCTGCGTGTTGGGCCGGCCGTTGCGGCTGTCCTGCCACGCGTAATAGACGACGTCGTCGGTCGAGGCGATGCCGACGTTGATGAACGACATGATGGCGCCGGCGTAGACGCCGATGGAGCGGTCGATGCTGCGATCGGTGATGCGGCGGTTGGGCCCGAACGTCTTGCCGCCGTCGGTCGAGGAGGCGGAGAACACGTCCTGGATGCCGGTGCCCGTGCCGCCCCGGGTGCTGTAGCGGTAGTCGTACCAGGCCATGTCGATGCGGCCGTTGGGGGCGATGGCAATGTTGGGCGCCTCGTGGTTGACCCCGCTCTGCGGGTCGTCGTTGACGGTGACGCGCTCGCTCCACGTCTTGCCGAGGTCGGTGGACGCCTTGAAGTACACGTCGGTGCGGTCCTTGGCGTCGCGGTTGAGCTGGAAGTTCATCGGGTCGGGCACGCCCTGCCAGGCGGCGTAAACGGCGTCGGAGTTGGGATCGGCGACGATGACCGGCGGGCGGTAGATGCGCTGGCTGCCGACGTCGAGCACGGCCCGCTGCCACGTGCGGCCCTGGTCGGTCGACCACGCGTGCATGATCGGCGACGGCTGCTTGCGGCCGTAGGGGCGGGCCTGGGTCGGGTCGGCCGGTTCGGTGCCGACGCCGCGCGACCAGTAGGTGGCGTGCACGCCGCCCCTCCTGTCGACGGTGATCCATGGGTAGTCGGCGCCGCTGCCGTTGTTGATCTCGACGGCGCTGCCCCAGGTCTTGCCGGCGTCGGTGGAGGCGGCGACCATGGTGCGGATCGGGTCCTTCTCGTTGCTCCAGTCGCCCTGGCCCCAGCCGACATAGATCAGGTTGGGGTTGTTGGGGTCGACCGCCCCGCTCGGGGCGTCGATGTAGGCGGTCTGGGTGTTGCCTTCCTTCCCGGCGGCGACGAGCGTGGACGTGAACGTGCGGCCGCCGTCGGTGGAGCGGGCGAGGTAGGCGTTGCGCGGGATGTCCTCCCGGACGTCGGTCGTGCTGACCGGCCGGCTGGAATCGGTGAGCTTGGCCGGGTCGTTGGCCGTGAACGCCACGTTCAGCACGCCGTTGCGGTCGAAGAACGGCATGACGGCGGGCCCGTATTCGGCCCCGATCGAGCAGTCGGTGAACGGCTTGACCATGAAGCCGCCGCCGGCGAACCAGCTGCGCCCGCCGTCGACGGAGATGTGCACCACGCACTCGCGGGTGCCGCGACCGTCGACCTCGGCGACGACCAGTTCGCCGTTGGTCGGGTTGCGCGCCATCAGCGGCAACATGTGGGCGCGGACCAGGTTGGGGTTGTCGGTCACCTGCACGGCGCCGGTGACGACCGGCGGACCGGTGTCGCCGCGCGCGGCGCCGGTCGGCGCCACCAGCAGGGCGGCGGCCGCGAGGGCCGGCAAGACCAAGAGCACCAACGAGCGGCGCATCACACTTCCCCCCCGGGTATGCGTGGCTGTGTCTGTGGCGGTTGCCTAGTTGCGGACCTTCGCCGCCGCCGGCGCCTTGCGGGTCTGGCGGGCCAGGGAGACGAACCCGGCGGCGAACAGGGCCAGGCCCGCCGCGCCCAGGACGAACAGCAGGCCCAACGGCACCGAGGAGCCGGACTCCGTCGGCGTACCGGCGCTCACCTGGCCGGCGGAGGCGGCCGGGATGGGCTTGCCGGCGCCGCCCACGATCTGGAACTGGGCCCGGGCGGGCGTACCCGAGGTGTCGGCCCCGCGGGCGTCGACCAGGGTGGCGATGAGGACGTAGACGTCGGGCGCGGCCTGCGGGATCGTGACCTGGGTGGAGATGTTGCCCACCTTGTCCGGCTTCACCTCGGCCAGCACCTGCCCGTCCACCGCGTTC
>JBOGIC010000571.1:0-3543 GCA_050744985.1 Acidimicrobiales bacterium | reverse complement strand
GGCGCTCGTCGGAGAGCGAGTCGAGGTACGCCAGGACGACGTCGTGGAGCTGGGCCGTCACCTCCGGGTGGTCGTCCATCCGGCTGATGAGCGGCGGCTGGTGACGGATCACGTGGCGGCCGTCGACGACGTCGGTCAGCTTGAGGAAGGCGTGCACGCTGTCGTGCAGCAGGCACTGGCGCGTCAGCCGGTGGACCGAGTCGGGCCCGGAGCCGCGCCGTGCCGCCTGGTCGGCGAACAGCTCCTCGACCATCGACGAGTCGACGGTGGCGTACCAGACCTCCAGGCTGCGCTGGGTGGAGTACTCGGCCAGGCGGAGCCGGTAGGACCGCGCCGACGCCTCCGCCGCCAGCCGGGCCTGGTCGTCGGTCATGCCGTCGCTGCGCGCCGCCACGGCGAGGCTCGCCGCGAGGCGCTTGACGTCCCACTCCCACGGGCCCCGGATGGTCTCGTCGAAGTCGTTGGGGCCGAACACCAGCCGCCGCTCGGGGGTGGCGTACAGGCCGAAGTTGAGGAGGTGGGCGTCGCCGCACACCTGCACGTCGATGCCGGTCGTCGGGGCGGTCGAGAGGTCGTAGGCCATCACCGCCGCGGCGCCGCGGTAGAAGGTGAACGGCGAGTGCAGCATCCGGCCCCACCGGATCGGCACCAGCTCGGCGACGCGGTCTTCGTGCTGCGCCTCGAGGATCGCCAGCGGGTCGGGGCGGTCGGGCGACGGCACGAACCCGGCGTGATCGCGACGGTGAACCTGCTGGCGGAGCGAACGACCGCGCTCGCGGCGTTCGGCGGCGGGCACCGGCACCGGCCTGCCCGCCGGGAGCTCGATGTCTTCGAACCGCTCGACATCGGGGATCGTCACGGCGCTCTGAATGTAGCGGTGGAAGGCGCATCTTCGCTGTTGGTTGGTGGTTCGCTCCATTGAGGTGGGGAGGCGGAATCACAAGACTGCTGCTCACCACCGGACCGAGTCGAGGGAGCCGCCGTGCCCGAGCCCGAAGTCGCGCAGGTCGCGCTGCTGTCGCCCGACGACCCCGTCGAGGACGCGGCCGCGGTGACGCCGCTCGAGATCCGGCGCAGCCGCCGGGGGTGGCCGCGTGGCTATCAGCCGCCCGAAGCGGCCCGGTCGCTGATCAAGACGGCATCGCGCACCAACCTGGCGCGCTCGATCCTCACGGCCCTCGTGGACCTGTCCGCCCTGCTCGCCCTGACCCTCGCCGGCGCCGCCGCCTGGACGCGGCTCCCGTGGCCGTTGGCGCTGGCCGTGAGCGTCCTGGCCGTGCTGGTGATCGGGCGGTTCGGGCGGGCCCAGGAGTGCCTGGTGCACGAGGCCTCCCACCGCAACTGGCAGCGCAACGGCCGGTGGAACGACCTCCTGGCCAACGTGTTGGCCGGGTTCCCGACCGCGAGCCAGGTGGGGTCGTACCGGCGTAGCCACGTCATCCACCACGCCCACCTCGGCTGTGCGGAGGACCCCGACATCCAGCGCTACGAGGAGTTCAACCTCGAGGAGCTCACGGGCCTGGGCGGGCGCGACCTGGTTCGGGGCATCGTCCGCAGGCTCCCGAAGTACAACTGGGGCTGGTACACCACGATCGGCACCAACCCGGTCACCCTGGTCCTGAGCGGGACGTGGTTCCTCGTGGTGTTCGGCATCGTGGCCCTGTTCGCCGGCCCCGGCTTCGCGTTCGGGGCGTGGGCCCACTGGCTCATCGGGTACGCCCTCGTCCTGCCGACGATCCGGATGATCGGTGAGGCGGGCGAGCACCGCTATTCCAAGGGGGACACGGTCTTCAACTCGACGATCTCCAACCTGGGCTGGGCCCACCGGTGGATCGTCCACCCCCACGGCGACGGGCACCACACGCTGCACCACCTGTGGTCGTCCGTCCCCCACCACCGCATCCGCGAGACGCACGAGGCCCTCGCCGGCATCGACACCGAGACCTACGCCAAGGACATCTACTGGCGAACGAAGGTGCTCGAGAACGTCCGCCACGGACTGTCGGCGCGCTGAGCGGTCTCACCCTCGCGGTCGCCGACGACGTCGTCGCCCGCCACCCGGAGGTTCTCGTCGGCGGTTTCGTGGCGGGTGGGCTGCGCGCCGCCGCGGGTGCGGTAGCCGGCGATCCGGGCGTCGCCGATGACACCGCCTCGGCGTTGGAGGCGCGGGGCCTACGGATCGAGACGATCGCCGCCGACCCGTTGATCGCCGACTGGCGGGCGGCTATCGCGGCGTGCGGGCTGAAGCCGTCGACGTTCAAGTCCAGCCCGGAGCAGCTGGCCCGGCGCCTGCTCAAGAGCGGGCCGCTGCACACTCCCCTGCCGCTGGTGGACCTGTACTGCGACGTGGCGACCCGCTACCTGGCGCCCATGGGCGCCTACGACGTGTCGTCGTTGCCGTCGCCGGCGGTGGAGTTGCGCCTGGCCCGTCCGTCGTCGGACGCGTTCCATCCCCTGGGGGCCCGCGACGGCGAGATGCCGCTGACGCCGCAGGTGGCGGTGTACGCGTCGGGCGACACCGTGATCTGCTGGGCCTACAACTGCCGTGACTCCCGGGACACATGCCTGCAGGAAGACACCGACGCCGGCCTGTTCATCGGCGAGGCCGTCACGGCCCGCCAGCACCCGGCGTTGCGGTCGGCCCTGGCCGATCTGGCCGAGCGGCTGGCGGCGGCCGGCGCGACGGTAGGGCCGGTGGCGTTCGTCGACGCCGCGGGCGCGCGTACCGTTGTCACCCCGTGACCCTGCCGCTGCTCGAGTACCTCTGCTGCCCCCACGATTACGCGGCGCCCCTGCGTGAGGAGTCCGACGCGCTCGTCTGCCCGATGTGCGAGCGGCGGTTCCAGATCCTCGACGACGGGCTCGTGTCCTTCCTCTCGACCCAGCAGATGAGCGAACAGGACCACAAGGAACGCACCCACCGCGACCAGGAGAGCAGCTGGTACGACGCCATGTTCGAGGGCTACACCAACGCCGTCGAGGTACCCGCGGGAGTGCGCCGGATCGGGCGGCCGTTCGGCCCGATCCTCGACGCCGGCTGCGGCACCGGCCGCATCACCGAGGCGCTGCTGCCGCTGGGCCAGCCCGTCGTGGCCGTGGACTACAGCGAAGCGTGCCTGCGGGTGATGAAGGACCGCACCAAGACCTCGGCCGCGCCCGTGCTGGGCGTGCAATCGGACCTGCGCTCGCTACCGCTGCCGCCGGGCGTGATGGCGGCGACGACATGCATCGAGGTCTACGCCCAGATGCGCGACGCCGACCGGGCCCTGTTCCTCACCGAGCTGGAACGGGTGATGCGGCCGGGAGCGGTGCTGTCGATGTCGGCCTACAACTACAACGTCGTGTTCCGGGCCTGGGCGCTCAAGGGCAACCCCGGGGCGCGGGAGGGCGAGCACATGCTCGGCGGCGACTATTACTACGTGAGGATGACGAGGGAGCAGTTCCGGCGCGAGCTCGAGGCCCACTTCGACGTGGAGGAGCTGACCGGCATCCGCAACATCCCCGCCCGCTCGCTGGCCCAGGGACTGCGACGGGTGGGACTCC
>JBOGIC010000570.1:0-2767 GCA_050744985.1 Acidimicrobiales bacterium | reverse complement strand
CTTCCACCCCGACCCGAACGCCGCTGTCAACCCCTCGGTCATGGCCCTGCTGCTGGTCCTGGACGACGCGCTCGCGGCCTACCAGGCCGGCGATCCCGAGCCCCTCCTCCGCCAGCCGCCGGCGATCTCGAATCTCCTGGAACGGCAGCTCGACCGCGATACTGCGAGCCTCCGACGGCTGGAGCTGGCGCGGCTGGGCTTTGCCGGAGGCGACGCCGCGGACTGGATCCACAGGCTGGAACGGCTCTGCTCGGAACTGACCGGTCTCGCCCAGGCCGAGGCCACCGCGCTTCTCGCCCTCCACTACGTCCGGCAGTCGAGCCTCGGCCCTGCCGACGTGCTGCTGGACCAGGTCGTTGAAGCGGCGTCGGCCGAGGTCGCTCCCCTGCTGCTCTGGACGGGCGAACAGCTCCTGGAAGCCCGGCACCCCGCGCGGGCGCGGGCGATCCTGGAGGCCGGCCGACCTCACACGCCAGCGGACGGCCAGCTTCGCCTCGCCATCGCCCTGGACGCCGCTTGTCAACGGTCCGGCCACTTCCGGGATGTCGTCAGCGTCTGGGAGCACACCGGCAATGCCCTCCTCAGCCTCGTCGGCCCGGACCACCCCGACAGCCTCGCCACCCACAACTACCTGGCCCTCGCCTACGAATCGGCCGGCGACCTGGGTCGGGCCACCGCCATGTTCGAGGCCACGCTCGCCGACCGCGAGCGGGTGCTCGGCCCCGGCCACGCCGACACCCTCGCCGCCCGCAACAACCTGGCGTTCGCCTACCAGTCCGCCGGGGACCTGGGCCGGGCCATCCCCATGCACGAGGCCACGCTGGCCGACTTCGAGCGGGTGCTCGGCCCCGATCACCCCCACACCCTCACCAGCCGCAACAACCTGGCCTCCGCCTTCGCGTCGGCGGGCGACCTGGGCCGGGCCATCCCCATGCACGAGGCCACGCTGGCCGACTGCGAGCGGGTGCTCGGCCCCGATCACCCCGACACCCTCACCAGCCGCAACAACCTGGCGCGCGCCTACAAGTCGGCGGGGGTCACACCACCGTGAAGCGCAGCGGGAAGCCGATCTGGGTGCCGTTGACCTGTTTGAAGCAGATGTCGTAGTCGCCGGGTGGTCGGTTGACGATGGCGCCGTCGGTGCGGCCGATGAAGCCCGACGAGCTGCTGACCCGGAGGGCGTTGTTGATCGGGATCGGGTCGCGGGCACAGACCTTCGACGGCGCGGTCGGGTCGGCGGGCGAGGAGACGAGCTGGAAGGTCGCGTTGCGCGCCAGGCCGGTGGCGTAGGCGCTGATGACCGTGCCAGCCGGGCCCGACTGCTGCGAGCCACCGGCGGTGTACCACGTGAACCCGGTCACGGTCGTGGACGGGATGGAGGCGAGGTGGCCGATGCGGCGGATCTCGCCGCCGCTGGCGTAGGTCGTGTAGAAGAGCGCCTGCGTGCCGCTCCAGGGCGCGAAGCGCAGGTGGACGATGGTGCCGAGCGCGCTCGCGACCTCCACCCGCGTGAAGCCTCCGCTGCCGTTCGGGTCGAGGCGGAACAGCCTGCCGCACCCGAAGTCGGCGAAGAGATACTTGCCCTGATAGTTGGCGGGCCAGGCGCCGCTCGGGACGAAGGCCCCACCCGTGATCGTCGTGCACCCGTCGGCGCGGCCGTAGTCGAAGATCGGGTTGGTCATGCCCGCCGGCGGCGCGCCGCAGTTGGAGGTCGACCCGGTGGCACAGTGGCCCTCCCGCACGTTCCAGCCGTAGTCGGCGCCCGCCGCGCCATCGTCGATCTCCTCCCACGTCGACTGGCCCACGTCGTTGATGTAGAAGCGGGTGCCCGCCGCGTTGGGATCGAAGGCCATGCGGAACGGGTTGCGCAGGCCCGAGGCGAACGTCTCCTGACACCACACGCCCGGCGTCGACAACACGCCGACGGCGGCGCACGGCGCCGTGCCCTCCCCCGACCCGAACGGGTTGCCGGGCGGGATGCCCCCGTTTCGGGTGATGCGCAGGATCTTGCCCACGAGGGCGTGCCGGTCGCGAGCGGCGTTGTTGCTCCCGCCGCAGCCGCCGCCCGCGTAGTCGCAGCCGCCGTCGCCCACGCTGACGTACAGGAACCCGTCCTGGCCGAAGTTGAGGTCTCCGGCATTGTGGTTCCCGGCCGGGGACGGGATGTTGTCGACGAGGCCGACCTCACCGCCGAGCGTGTCGCCCGCCATCACGAACCGGGAGACCCGGTTGACGGTCGACCCATCGCACGACGCCGACCTCTTGAACGAGTAGTACAGGAACACGAACCCGTTGGTCGTGAACTGCGGGTCGACGGCGATGCCCAGCAGGCCCCGTTCGGAGTTCGAGCACACCTTGCCCGAGATGTCGAGGGCGGGTGTCGCGAGCAGTCCCCCGTTGCGGATGACCCGCACGAGCCCGGGCTGCGTCGTCGCCAGGATCCGGCCGTCGGGGGTGAAGGCGAACGCCGTCGGGTTGCCGATGTTGTCGGCCACCAGCTCGTCGACGAACCCGGACGGCACGATCGCCGCTCCCGCCGGGACCGCCGCCACGCCGACGAGGCCGACTGCCGCCAACCCCGCGGCCAACAGACCGAAGACCGCCCGTCTCATGGCGCAGAATTGTGCCAGGACGGGCGGCGGGAGATTACGCGAGGGGCGCGCGGCCCCGGGGAAGGGACTCGACCCGCTCCCACACCATGAACAGGAAGCCGCCGAACAGCAGCGAGAAGGCGACGAGGCCCATCACGAACGGGTCGACACCCGTG
>JBOGIC010000569.1:0-4927 GCA_050744985.1 Acidimicrobiales bacterium | reverse complement strand
ACGAGGGCGGCGCCGAGGCGCTCGAGTGGGAGGCGTCGGATCAAGCGGGCCGGCCGGGCCGGACGACCGTCGTGGTCGAGCGCAGCACCGGGCATCGCCACATCACCGGCGAGGCGACGGCGAGCACGTTCCACGAGGTACCGCCGGCGCTGCTGCACGCCCATCTGCCCGACACGAAGCTGATCGTCCTCGTGCGCAACCCTGTCGACCGGGCGTTCTCGCACCACCGCATGTACCGGCGGTTCACCGCCGGCGGGTACGACCTCGGCGTCCCCGTCGGAGAGTTCGAGCCCGACGTCCACCGGGAGATGCGCGCCCACCTCGATGGGCAGGCCACGCTGTACATCGGCCCGGGCGCCTACGTCGACCTGCTGGACGGATGGGCCGCCGTCTACGGCCGCGGGCGGGTCAGGGTCTTCGTCACCGAGGAGCTCGGGCGCCCGAGGGGGGCGCGTCGCATCATGGCCGAGCTCGAGGAGTATCTCGGCCTACCCGCCCACGACTACGGCGGGATCCTCGAACGGCGGTTCAACCGCGCCCCCTCCGCCTCGATGCAACCGGCGCTGCGGGCCGAGCTGGCCGAGTTCTACCGGCCGTACAACAACCGGCTCCAGGCCTGGCTCGGGCGCGACCTCGACTGGCACTGACGCCGCCCGGCGGCAGGTCACATCAGCTGGCGGGAGACGAGGTGGCGGAACAGCCCGTCGGCTTCCATCAACTCTTCGAACGGGCCGACCTGGACGACCTGGCCCCCGTCGAGCACCACGATCCGGTCGGCATGGCGGATGGTGCTCAGCCGGTGCGCCACCACGATCCGCGTCGACTCGAGCTGGTCGATGTGGCGCGAGACGTCTTCCTGGGCGCGGTCGTCGAGGGCGCTGGTGGCCTCGTCGAAGAACAGGAAGCGCGGCTTGCGGGCCAGCGCGCGGGCCACCATCAGCCGCTGCACCTGACCGCCCGAGAACGCGAGCCCACCCTCGCCGATGATCGTGTGCATGCCCATGGGCATCCGCCGGATGTCGTCGGCCAGCGCCGCCGCCCGCGCCGCCTCCCACGCCACCGACTCGTCGCCCGGTGCGTCGCCGAGGATCGTCGAGAGGATCTCACCGGGCAGCGGCCGTGCCCCCTGCATCACGACGCCGAACTGGCGCCGGACGGCCGGCTTGTCGAGGGCCCGCAGGTCCTTGCCGTCGTAGAGGATCGTCCCCGAGCCCGGGTCCTCGAGGCCGAGCAGGAGCCGGAGCAGCGTCGACTTCCCCGCGCCCGATGAACCCGTGATGGCGACAAACTCGCCGGGCCGGATGACCAGGGACACGTTGTGCAGGATCGGGGCACCGCCCTCCCCGTAGCCGAACGTCACGTTGCGCAGCTCGATGCGGCCCCGCAGGCGGCCGGGGGCCGCCGTGCCGGTCTCCTCGAGCGGCTCCTCGAGAATGGGCACCAGGCGCCGCCAGAGCGGGATTGTCGCCAGGAGCGGCCCGACCGAGAGGGCCATGGCCGTGACCGCGGCGGTGAACTGCCCGAGCGCTGTCACGATGGCGACGAAGTCGCCGCCCGAGATCTGGCTGTTGAGGGCGCTCACGGTCACGGCGTAGAGCATGAACGCGACGATCCCCGGGACGGCCGTGATCAGGGCGTAGACCCACGCGTCGACGCGCCCGGCGTCGTAGATCGCCGTGGCCTGCAGTCGGAAGCGTGACGCCCAGCGCGCCATGAGACGCATCTCGGCGCCGGCGATCCGCACCTTCTGGATCCCCCGGATCATCTGGAACAGGTCGGCGGCGACGTCGCCGAAGTAGTGGCTCACGCGCGTCTGGTACCGGAGGGCACGGACATTCATGGCGCCCAGCACGGCGAGGACGACCACGAGCGTCGCGAGCGCGGCGAACCCCAGGGTTGGGGAGTAGGCGAAGATCAGCGCGACGTTGCAGAAGGAGAACAGCAAGGTCAACAGGGAGGTCGACACTGAGCCGGCGAGCTCCTGGTGGATGACCTCGAGGCCGTCGGCGCGAGTCCCGAGATCGCCCGTGTCGTACCGGCGGAAGAAGTCGCTGGGGAGACGCAGCCACCGATCGGTCAGGCCCGGCCCGATCCGTGCCTGCACCAGACCCCCGACCCGCACCAGCACGAGGTTGCGCGACAGGGCCACGAGCCCGTAGGTGATGGTGGCGCCGCCGAGCAGGAAGCACGCCGCTTTCAGCAACGAGCGGTCGTCCTGGGGAAGGACCTGGTTGTAGACGACCGCGGTGATCATCGGCGTCACGAGGGTGACGAGGGCGGCGAGCGATGCCAGCGCGATCAGGAGCCGGAGGTTGCGGTGGTCGCGCCGCAGGGTCGAACGCAGCAGCGTGAGGATCGACCCGGCGCCGTCCGGGAGCGGGCCGTAGACGGCGTACGCCTGCTTGGCGATGCGGCCGGCCACGCGCCGGTCGATCGCGCTCGTCTCGCCGGTGGCGGGGTCGAACATGACGTGGCCTGACCGCCGGGGGATCACGGCGACGGGGTGCCCATCGTCGGCGGTGAACGCCAGGAGCGGCATCCACGGCTTCGACCACCAGGTGCCCCCCAGCGAGACGATCCGGGTGCGGCATCCGGCGGCGAGCACGCGCGCGACAACCTGGTCGACGTCCGCCTCGAGCACGATGGTTTCGGCCGGCTCGACACCGAGCTCGCGGCAGATCCGGGCGACCGCGAGCTCGATCTGGGCCTCCTGGCTGTCGGGCGCCCGGCCGGGCGTGTCGGCCCGCTCGACCACGTCGACCAGATCGGCGAGGGCGTCGTCGAGCAAGCGGTGCGTGCGCTCGCGTTCGGAGCTGAGCCTCTCGGCCTCGGCCGCGTCGCGGTCGATCGCCGCCAGCACGGTGGCGGCGACGATCTCGGCAAAATCCGCCGGCCCGTCCGGGCGGGCGGTCGCGACGAAAGCCTCGAAGCGAGCCGTGAGGGCGCCCGGCCCGACAAGGTGCTCGAGCGTCGCGGAATCGAGCCGGAACAGCTCGGTGCCCGGCCGGCCCACCCCGAGGAGGCGCCATCCCGCCGGCGCCCTTACGAGGTCACCGCCCAGGATGAGGGAATCGGCGACGGCGGTGCAGACGAGGCGGCGGCGCCCCACTCCGCTCGCCTTCACGGCCTGGACGAAGATGTCGAGCGCCCCGGCCCGCACGTAGAGCGCGGCGTCGCCCTCCAGCTCGATCGGGTGGTTCGCGCCGACGGCAAGCCGCCGGCCGTGCGTGGTCATCGCCGCGGCGAGGGCGTCCTGCGGCGCCGCCGCGCCGAGGTCGTCACTCACGCGACACGAGCTCCCCGTAGAGGCCGCCCTGTGCGACCAGTTCCTCGTGCGTTCCGTGCTGCACCACCCGGCCGTGATCGAGCACGAGGATCTGGTCGCAGTCCCGGATGGTCGAGAGCCGGTGGGCGATGATCAGGCAGGTGCACCCGCGCCGGCGGAGGTTGGTGTCGACCTGCTCCTCGGTGATCGCGTCCAGGGCACTCGTCGCCTCGTCCAGCACGACCAGGCTCGGTCCGGTGGCGAGCACCCTGGCGATCTCCAGCCGCTGGCGCTGCCCGCCCGACAGGTTCCGTCCACCCTCGGTGAGGCGGTGCCCGAACCCGCCCGGTTTGGCATGGATGTCTGCCGCGATGCACGCGTCCTCGGCGGCGGCGACAACATCGGCGGCGGCGATCGAGTCGTCCCAGAACCGGATGTTGTCGAACACGGTGCCGCTGAAGAGCAGGATCGACTGGTCGACCTTGCCGACCGAAGCCGTGAGGATCTCTCGTGGGATCGACTCGCGGGTCAGGCCGTCGAAGAGCACCTCGCCCGACCACGGGTGGAGGAGCCCGGCCACGATGTTGGCGACCGTCGACTTCCCGCTCCCGGTGGTGCCCACCAGCGCCACGCGCGTGCCCGGCTCGAGCGTGACGCTGAAGTGGTCGAGGAGCGGAGGCTCGTTGGGCGAGTACCCGAAGGTGACCTCGCGGAGCTCGAGGCGCCCATCGAGCCGGGTGCGCGGCGCCGCATCCGCGCGTTCGTCTCCCTCCGCCTCCCGTCCGAGCTCGCCGGTCGCCAGCACGACCATCGGATCGGTGGGCTGGCCGAGGACGTCGCCGATCTGTTGCGTCCACGCCCGCGCGTCCTGGAACCGGCTGGCGACCGCGACCACCTGGCTGATCGGGGCGAAGAACGAGCCGGCGAGCACCTGGAAGGCGATCAGGCTGGCCAGGGGCAGGCCCTCGGAGATGACGAGGGTGCCACCGACCGCAAGGACGACGACGAAGTTGAACAGCGTCAGGAACTCGGGCACGACGAGCAGGCCCTGGGTCAGCAGGCCGAGCCGCTGGTCGGTGTTCAGGCTGCGGGCCTGGAGTCCCGCCCAGCGGGCGAAGTACTCCTCCTCCGCACCGGTCGCCTTGATGTCGTCGATCATGTTGATGCCGAGGTACGTGTAGCCCGACAGTCGCACCAGGGTCTGCTGCAGGTTCTGGTTCGTGGAGACCCGGGCCCGCGAGACCGCGACGAGGGCGCCGAGGTTGAACAGCGCTACGAGCACGGCCACCGCGCCGAGCACCGGGTTGAGGATCAGCATGAAGACCGCGAACAGGACCATCGTCACGAGGCTGATGGCGGCCGTCGCCAGTTGGCCGGAGAGCAGATGGGCGACGTAGTTGTTGAACTGCACGCGGCTCACGAGGCCGCCCGGCGATCGGGAGTCGAAGAACGGTGTCGGCAGGCGCAGGAGGTGCCACAGGAAGGTCGCCGTCATCCGGATCGAGAGCTTCATCTGGAGCCGGAGCAGCACCCGCTGCTGGAACAGGCTGAGCACGAACATCAAGACGGCGACGACGGCGGACAGCAGGATGACCTTCGACGACCAGGTCGTGTTCCCGCCGTTGAGGACCTGGTCGACGAAGATCGAGGTGAGCCCGGCCG
>JBOGIC010000568.1:0-2897 GCA_050744985.1 Acidimicrobiales bacterium | reverse complement strand
AGGCCGAACAGCGCCTGCTGGGCGTCCTCGGCGGCGTCGACGGACCGGCCCTCGGCCAGCATCGCCTCCACCTCGGCGTGCAGGCGCTGGCGCTCGGCGACGATGGCGCCCCGGCCCCGGTTGGCATCGAGGGCGGCGTCGGTGCCCATCTTGGTGCCGTCGACGGCGATGGTCCCCACCGACGCCAGCCCGGCTGCCGCGCACAGCCGCAGCACCTCGACGAAGGCGTCCTCGACGGCCCGCTCGTGGTCGACGAAGAACCGGGCGATGGTGGCGTGGTCGGGGGTGGCCCCGGCCGCCAGCACCCGGAAGGCGGCGTCGGTGCGGCACAGCGCCTCGATGCGTCGGGAGGAGCGCACGCCCATGCCGTAGGCGTAGAACAGCACCGCCAACATCGTGTCCGGGTTGTAGGCCGGGCGCCCCGGGCCGTCGTTGGGATGGCGGGCGTGCAACGCGGAGGTGTCGATGCGGGCCACCACGTCGATCACGAACCACGCCAGGTGGCCCTCGTCGAGCCAGTCGCGCATGCTCACCGCCAGCAGGAACAGCTGGTCCCGATTCTCACCCGCATAGTGGAACGCCATAGGTGATTATGGCATCTTGCGGCATCCCAAGTCGAGGATGCTCCTATTTTGCGACAGCCTGCGAGATCAAGAATCCACAAAGCAAACCACACCCTTGTAGAGGCGTCATCACTGGACGAGACTCCTCGGGGGAGGGTGGAGTGCGGCGGGTCACGGAATCCATCACGGGGCGACATGCGAGCAGTCGGTTTGGCCGCCGCCCGCAGCGTGTCTCGATCGCCTCGGTGCTCTCCACAACCCTGCTGGCGTCGCTCCTCGTCGCCCTCGACGACGCCGCCTCGGCGCAGTCAGCGACGCTGCTTCTTACGCCGGCTACGGCCATCCACCGCCTCGGCACGCAGCACTGCCTCGTGGCGACGGTCAACAATGAGACCGGTGAGCCCGGGGCCGACGTCGCCGTGCAGTTCCGCGTCGTCGGCGCCAACGCCGGATCCGGCCTCGCGTCGACCGACCCGCTCGGGACGGCCCGTCACTGCTACGCCGGAGCCGCCCCGGGCACCGACTCCATCCAGGTCACTGCCGGCACCACTACCGCGACCGCGACGTGGACCTGGATCCCCGCGCTGTTCGCCGACACAGTGTTCTCGGCCGGTGAGCTCCGCAGCGAAGGCGACCTCCAACTCCCGGCGGGCGGCACCATCTTCGCCCGGGGCGACGTCCACCTCGCCCGCAACGCCTACCCGCTCGGCGACGTGCGAGCGCGCGGCAGCGTAGGTGCCGCTGCCAACCAGGACCTGCGCGCCCTCTGGGCCGGGGGGAACCTGAACCTGGCCGCCAACGGGCATGTGGCCAACGACGCCAAGGCCTGCGGAGAGACGGCCAACGGCGACGTGACCCTGGCCAGCAACGTGCGGATCGACGGCACCCTCCAGTACCGCGGCGCTCTGCTGCCCAGTCCGTTGCCGCCGACGATCCGCATCGGCTCGACGATCCACGCCGGATGCGCGGGGCCCGCCGATCTGCCCCTGCCGCCCTACCGCGTCGACGCCGACGCCGAGCTCGCCGGCTGGCGTGTGCTCTCGTTCCGCTCGGTGCCCGAGGCGAACGCGTGCTTGAGCCAGCGCACGGCGGGCGCCTGCATCGGGCAGTCACCCGGCACCAGCGCGGCGCCGGGGAGCATCGGGCTGCCGGGGTCGGCGGAGGACCCGCGAGCCGGCGGCCTCCTCGTCCGGGTCGAGGAGGCCGCCTGCAACCAGCCGCTGCGTCTCGGCGGGTCGATCACCCTGTCGGGGAATGTGACCGTCTCGACGCGGTGCCGGATCGAGATCGCGCCCAACACACGGCTGTCGCCGACGACCCCCGACACGCGCGCCCAGGTCGTCGTCGTGAGCGAGTCGGTGAGCGGGACCAACGACCTCCTAGTCGGTGCCAACTTCGTCTCCAACGGCGCCGGCATCTCCGTCCTGCTCTACACGACCGGCCAGTTGGCGACCGTCCACAACACTTTGATCTCCGGTGGAGGTGGGGCCCTCTACGGTGGGTCTGTCCGGCTGGGCGCCAACACGATCGTGGGCGCCAGCGCGTCGTTGCTCGATTCGCCGCCGGGCGGGTTCCCACCGCCGGCGAACCACCCGCCGGCCGCCGAAGCCGTCACCGTCGTCGTCGACGAGGACAGCCCCGCCGACCTCACGCTGGTGGGCACCGACGCCGACGGCCAGCGCGTGACCTACACCATCGCCTCGGGCCCCGCGCACGGCACGGTGACCAGCGGAGCGGGCCCGGCCCGCAAGTACACGCCCGCCCCTGACTACTTCGGCAACGACCGCTTCACGTACAAGGTCAACGACGGACACGAGGACTCGAACGAGGCGACGGTCTCCATTCTGGTGCGCGAGATCAACGACGCGCCCGTCGCCGTCACCGACACCAAGCAGACGTACCGGAACCAGGTGCTGACGTTCCCGGCGAGCGACCTGCTCGGCAACGACGCAACGGGGCCGCCCAACGAGTCGCCCCAGTCGCTGGACGTGGTGGCGGTCAGCGCGACTGGTGACACCCACGGCACCGTCGGCTTGGCGGGCGGCAGCGTCACGTACACGCCGGCCACCGACGACTTCGGCCCGGCGCAGTTCACCTACAAGGTCTGCGACAACGGGACGACCGCCGGGCGGTTCGACCCCCGCTGCGCGGAGGCGGCCGTCGACGTCTCGGTCATCCGCAACCGTCCTCCGGTGGCGACCGATCAGGCGGTGGCGACCGACGAGGACGCGCCGGTCGCGGTCACGCTGGCTGGGACCGATCCCGACGGCGACCCGCTCACGTTCTCGGTCGTGTCCGGCCCGGCGCACGGCGCCTACGCCGGTGGCACCTACA
>JBOGIC010000567.1:0-2863 GCA_050744985.1 Acidimicrobiales bacterium | reverse complement strand
TGGGCGTACGAGCGGCTCTGGCGCGCCTACGCGCCGCCGATCCTGTCCTACCTCCGGCTCCAAGGGGCATTCGATCCGGAGGACCTCGCATCCGAGGTGTTCCTCGGTGCCTTTCGCTCGCTCCGATCCTTCAGCGGTGACGAGGCGCAGTTCCGGGGCTGGCTCTTCACCATCGCCCACCGGCGCCTGACCGACGAACGCCGGCGTGCGGGCGTTCGCCCCGTGTGCGCCGCCGGCACCGACGACGTGCCCGACCGCACGGGGGGTGACGTGGAGGATGACGCCCTGCGCCGGATGAGCGAGGCGCGGGTGCGTGCCCTGTGCGATCGCCTGGCGCCGTCGCAGCGCGGTGTGCTGTTGCTGCGCGTGCTGGCCGACCTGACCGTCGAGCAGGTGGCGCAGACGATGGGCAAGACCGTCGGCGCCGTCAAGCAGTTGCAGCGTCGCGGCCTGCTGACGCTGAGGGATCAGCTGGAGGGCGTACCCCTCTGAGGGGTTCGTGCGATCAACACCACGAGATGCCCGACGACGACCTCCTGGACGACGAAAGCATCGAGTCCCTCCTCGGCGGACGAGGGTCAGGCTCGGTGGCCGAGTTCATCCGGGAGATCAGCAGTACCGCCGAGCAACCCCCGCCGGTGCCGAACGCGGCCCTGGCGGCGGTGCTCGCGAGGGGCGTCTCCACCGACAAGGGCGACCTGCTGGCGACAGCTGGGAGCAACGTCCACGGACCTGCGGAGCAGGTGGCCGGACTACCGAAGTGGAGGAAACCACAAAGCATGTTCCCTGTAACAGGACTTCTGACCGGATTGGGTGCGAAGGTCGCCGCCGGCGTCATGGCGGCGCTGGCCGGTGTGGCCGGTCTGGGTGCGGCCGGAGCGCTGCCCGGGCCCGCCCAGGACGTTGTGGCCAACGTCATCGAAACCATCAGCCCCCTCGATGTGCCGGGCGGCACCGTGCATGCGGGTGCAGATCTCACCTCGTCGACCGGCATCGAGGCCGCGATCTCGTCCGGCGCCACGAGCGCGGCCGGCGTCGATGCGGCCGTCAACACGCCCGCCGGTTCCACGCAGGCGTCGGTCGGCACCGGGGCCGGGGCGTCGACTGGCGGCGCCAGCGGCGGCGCGACCGGCAGTGCCGGCGCCTCGGTCAGCACGCCCAGCCTGCCGTCGGTTCCGGGTCTCCCGTCGCTGCCCGGAGTTCCCACGCTGCCGGCGGTCCAGATCCCGGCGTGCGTGTCCAACCTGGTCAACGTCCAGACCGGTCTGCCGACGGTGCCGTTCAGCCAGGTGTCGACACAGGTCGTCAACTGCGTCAAGACCCTCATCTCGAGCTCGTCCACGCCGCTGCCCGCCAACGTCAGCACGTGCGTGAACTCCATTCTCGGCGTGGTCGCGAGCGTCGGCGCCAACCCGGGCTCGGCCCCGAGCCTCACCGGGTTCAACTGGACGCAGTGCGCGCCGGTCGACGCCACCGCCTGCATGTCGCAAGTGCTCGGTCTCCTCGGCACGCTGCCCGGTGGCGGCTTCGGCATCACGGGGAGCGGTAGCGCCGGCGGCTCGGGTGCCACCGTCGGTGGGTCGGGCAGCGGTGGGCTCAACCTCCCGCTCCTGAGCGGGCTGAACCTGTCGAGCTGCGTGCCGTTCAACGTCGACGCCTGCCTCTCGACGGTCTTCGGCATGGCCGCCAACCTGCCCGGCGTCGCGACCGGTGGCATCCCCGGCCTCGGCTCGGGCAGCCTCCCCTCGGTCGGCAGCCTCAACCTGGCCGCCTGCGTGCCGTTCAATGCGATCGCCACGATCCCGGGCCTCGGGAGCCTGTCGGGCCTGCTTCCCCTGTAGTCAGTCGCGGTTCCACGAAGCTACGGCGCCCGGGTGACCGGGCGCCGTAGCTTTGCCGCATGTTTCCCAAGATGCAGCTGCCGCTGGACTGGCCGCCTCCCGCGCCCAAGGACCTGCCCCTCGAGCTCGCCCTCAAGATGGGCGTGGCGGCCGGCGTCGGGCTGTGGATCGCCCACGTCCTCGGGCTCGACTTCCCGGTGTACGTCCTGCTTGCCGTGGCGACGTGCGTGGACATCACCGGCGCCGGCTCCTGGCTGCTGAGCGGCTACCGGCTGATCGGCACGCTCATCGGGGTGCCGCTGGCCATGCTGGTCGTCAACTACTGGTCGGTGACGCCGTTCTCGGCCGGCCTGGTGATGGGCGGCATCGTGATGGCGTGCGCCCCGTTCGGCCTTCGCCACTCGACCCGTCTCGCGGCGCTGATCTTCGCCGTCGGCGTCACCGACTTCGCCTCGGAGGTCAACCATTGGGGCGGCGGCCGCCTCCTCGCCACGACGGTCGGCGCCATCGTGTCGATCGTCGTCAGCGCCGTACCCATCCCGCACCCGATCTTCCGCCGCCACCCGCACGGGGCCAACCCCGACACCCCGCCCGGCTTCATCGTCGGCCAGGAGTGACGCAACCCGTTTGATTCGCAGAACAGGGGTCCCACACCCCCAATGGCGCGGAGTAAAGCGGGTGCCCCTGGACATCGACGACCGCGCTGTCGTGGGCCTTGCTCCACGTGCGTTGCGCCTTGTCCGGGCTCCGCTTGAGCGTGGACGGAAGCTCGTCCTTCCCGGGCATGTCACCACCTCCGGTTCGCCTGTCAGGCGAATGTCTTCCCGGGCCACACTGTGTCGTAACCGGGCGCCGGAATGGGTAGTTCTGTTCCCGTACCCAGGCGATTGGAGGCGGAGAGATGCAGTTGGAGCCCATCCAGCCGGCGGCGCAGTCCCCGCGGCGGGTGGTGGCCTCGTACCCGACCTACGAGGCGGCCGAGGCGGCGGTCGAGCGACTGGCGCGTGACGGCTTTGCGGTGG
>JBOGIC010000566.1:0-2488 GCA_050744985.1 Acidimicrobiales bacterium | reverse complement strand
GTCGAGCACCGGACCGTCGGTCGCGTAGGCCTTGCTGATCCGTTCTGCGAAATCCTCTTTGGCCATGAACGCAACGTAGCGGCTGGTTCGCGGGCCCCCACCAGGGGTAGAACAGTGGCCGGTGTCGCGCTCACTCTCACCGTTCGCCGTCGAGCCGGACGCCGTCGTCGGTGGGCGTTACCGGCTAGGCGGCGTGCTGGGCCGCGGGGGGATGGCCGAGGTGCACGACGCCCACGACCTGCGCCTCGAACGGCCCGTCGCGGTCAAGCTGCTCAAGCCGGAGATGGCCGCCCGCGAAGACGTCCGCCAGCGGTTCGAAGTGGAGGCCCGGGCGGCGGCGGGGATGTCGCACCCGAACGCGGTGGCCGTCTTCGACACCGGCGAGCACGAGGGCGTGCCGTACCTCGTGATGGAGCGGTTGCCGGGCGAGACCCTCGCCGACCGTCTGGCGGCCGGGCCGGTCGACCCGGGGTGGCTGTGTGAGCAGGCCGAGGGCCTGCTGGACGCACTGGCGGCGGCGCACGAGGCTGGCATCGTCCACCGGGACATCAAGCCGGGCAACATCCTCCTGTCCGCCGACAGCACGGCGAAGATCACCGACTTCGGCATCGCCAAGAGCCTCGGCACCGAGATCGACCTCACTCGGCCGGGCCAGTTGCTGGGCACGCCGGCGTACCTGGCGCCCGAGCGCATCGACGGGTCACCGGCGACCCCGCGCTCTGACCTCTGGTCGCTGGGCGTCGTGCTGTACGAGGCGCTGGCCGGGCAGAAGCCGTTCGACGGCGGCAACCCGATCGACGTGGCGCGCGCCATTGCCGTGGGCGACCACGTCCCGCTGGGCGATGCGCGGCCCGACCTCGACCCGAACCTCGTCGCCGCCGTCGAGCAGGCGATGGCGCCCGACCCCGCCGACCGCTTCGACAGCGCGGCGGCGATGGCGGCCGCGCTGCGGGGCGAGACAGCGGACGCGACGCTCGTCGACGACACCGGCACGCTCGTGATGCCCGCCGACGTCGCGCCGCACGCGACGCGACCCCCCGTGCGCCGCCCCCGGTGGGTCGCGTGGGGGCTCATCGGCCTGATCGTGCTGCTGGTGATCGGCATCCTGGCGCAGTCGGACGGCCGGGACGCCGTCGGCACCGACGCGCCGGCGACCCCGACCACGGCCGAGACCACCCCGGCGACCACCCCGAGCCTGGCCCAGAGCCTGCGAGACGCCGCCGGGCAACTGGATCGGAGCCGGGACGGGGCTCGCGCCGGCGACCTCGCCACCGGCCTGCGCCGGGTTGCCGGCGAGGTCGAGGACGGCTCGGCCGCGGCCGCCGCCGAGGCGACGGGGTTGATCGTCACCGCCGCCGCCTGGAACCAGGCCGGCCAGCTCGGGGACGAAGCGCTGGCATCGGCCGTCGACCTCCTCAGTCAGGTCCCGGGCGTCCAAGTCACATCGGGCGGCGCGGCGACGGCCGGCTCGTCGTCGTCCGGTTCGGTCTCGTCGGGCAACTCGGGCAGCAACGGCAAGGGCAAGGGCAAAGGGAAGGACGACGACTGACGACGAGAGCCGTCGCGGCGTTCAGGCCGCGCAGGCCGGTCGCCGGGACTACTGCTTCTCCTTCCGAACCAGCCAGCGCAGCCGCTTCGCCCCTTCGAAGGCCGCCTCACCGGCCAGCTGGCCCGTGCTCGTCGACAGCGTCGGGTAGACGTGGATGAGGCTGGCCACCTCCGCCAGCTTCAGCTCCTGGGTGATCGCCAGCGCCAGCTCGTGGATCATCTCGCCGGCGGACGGGGCGAGGATGTGGGCGCCGACGATCTTGCCCTTGGCGGTCACGATGATGATCGCCCCGGCGGAGGCGTTGTCGGCCCGGGCCCGGTCGGAGTGCTCGAGGTCGAGGTGGTACACCTCGACGTCGTCGCCGTGCTTGGCCTCGGCCTGGGCGATCGTCATCCCGGCGTGGGCCAGCTCGGGGTCGGTGAACGTGCACCACGGCACGAAGTCGGTCACCTTGCCCTTGCCCGGATAGAAGGCGTCCCGGACGGCCCGCACGGCTTCGTACCCGGCCGAGTGGGTGAACAGGAAGCGCCCGGCGACATCGCCGGCGGCGTAGATCGAGGGCACCGCGGTGCGCATGCGTTCGTCGACCTCGATGCCGCGCTTGCCGACCTTGACCCCGACCTCCTCCAGGCCCAGCCCCTCCACGTTGGGCCGGCGGCCGACGGCGACGAGGAGATCCTCCCCCTGCCAGCGTGACGGCTCGCCGTTCTCGCTGCCGTGCACGACCTTCCCGCCGTCGGCGAGGGTTACCCGCTCGGTGTTCACGTTGAGCCGCAGGTCGACGCCCTCGTCGCGCAGCTTGCGGGTGAGGATGTCGACGAGGGTGGGCTCGTCACGGGGCAGGATGCCCGGGCCCTTCTGCAGCACGGTCGTGCGCACGCCCAGACGGGTGAAGCCCTGGGCCATCTCGATGGCGATGGGGCCGCCGCCGATCATCAC
>JBOGIC010000565.1:0-7123 GCA_050744985.1 Acidimicrobiales bacterium | reverse complement strand
GCCCTCAGGCTCCACACCCGATCGAGCAGGGGTTGGTGGCCGAAGCGCTGCCCCGGCCACTCCCGCAGATCCTCCACCGCCTGGGCGGCGGCGGTGTCGTCGAGGCGGCCGAGCTGGTGGTCGCGGCCCGCCACGTTCGTCTGGTTGGTCCGCGCCAAGCGCTCGTGACCGGCTGGCCAGGGCGAGTCGACCGGCGCCGGTGACTCGCCGCGCGAGGCCAGGGCTCGGGTGACGACGAGCGCCACGCCGCAGAGTGCGATCCCGACGGCCAGCCCGAGCAAGACCCGCTGCACCTTCGTCCCGGTCGAGGGGCCCCCCGCTCGCAACCGGAGCCGACCCGTCGAGGTACACGCGGGTGAAGTAGACGTCCTGGGCGTTGGGCTCGCCCGTCGCGTTGCGGTTGTCGTCCCACGGCACATACGTGACACCGTCGGTGGCGGTCTCCGCATTGGGGCCCGGCCGGTCCTTGTCGTCCACGGCGACTCGCACCGCTTCGTCCACGACCACCCGCTGATAGACCCCGCGACCGGCCAGCCGGTCCCCAATGTCACCCGCGTGAAACGCCCGGCAGCCCCGATGTCGGGTGGGTTGAGATCTCGATCGACCCCACCAGTCCCGCCACGCCCAAGGTCGTGCCCTGCCTCGTCCGCCCGCGCTGACCGGCACGAGCGGCGCCGAGGGGCTCGCTGATGGACGACTGTTCCGGCCTAGCGCCCTTTCGGGGCGCGATAGACTGCGAACAGTCGAAGGGGAGTATCCCATCGCACGATCGACGTCATCACGGCCTTCGGGCCCGTGATCGTGGCCCCTGAGCCGGGCGGGAGAGACCTTCGGTTGATGGTTCGACAGCCACGACCCAACCGGAGAGAGTTCTTGTTCAACCGCCTCGCACCTGCCGGCGACATGCAGAGCGGCGGTCGCGGTCGCCATCGCCATCGGTCCGCCCTGGTCGCCATAATCCTGTGCGCCGTCGCGTTGGTCATCGGGAGTTGGGTAGGAGCGCCCGGAGCGGCCTCGACAACAGTGGCTCCCGAGGCGGGCGCTGAGGAAGCGGGCAGCGGCGACGAGACGACGGCCGGCCGTCGAGCGCAGACGCAGCCGCGCTGCCGCCGGCGCGGGCGGACGCTGCGCTTCCGGCGGCGGGTTCGCCGCTGTCGACCCCGTGTGGCGTGGGTCCGGCCCGTCCGGGTGTCCGCAGCCCGCGGCACGCCGTATCGAGGGCCGCCGCTCAGCATCGGCTGACGCGCCCGCCTGACGCCCAAAGTCCCATCCGCCGGGCCCGGCGCGCTCCGACGCGCGCCTGGTCCAGCGACGGCAAGGAGGAACTCCGAGGGATGTTCGCGATCCGATGACAACGACGATGCTCCTCGCCACCAACGGGCGGCCCGCGCGGCGCGCCCGCCTCCGGGGCCCTCGGTGACCGGACTCCTCGCCGCCGCAGCGGCGTCCGGCGGCGACTTCGCCGACATCTCGGTCCCGGCCTGGGCCTGGCTGGCGCTCGTCACCGTTGTCTCGGCACTGCTCGTCGGCGACCTGTTGCTCGTGCACCGCAGGCCGCACGAGATCAGCTTCACGGCCGCCGTCATCGAATCCTCGGTCTGGATCGCCATCGGCCTGACGTTCACGCTCGTGCTGGCGGCATGGTCCGGCGGGGCCGCCGCGGGCGAGTACCTCTCCGGCTACCTCATCGAGAAGAGCCTGTCGATCGACAACGTGTTCGTGTGGGCGGTGATCTTCGGGTACTTCGCGGTCCCCGCACGCTTCCAGTTCCGCGTCCTCTTTTGGGGCATCTTCGGCGCGCTGGTCCTGCGCGGAATGTTCATCTTCGGGGGCATCGCCCTGCTCGAGACCTTCGACTGGATCTTCTACGTCTTCGGTGCCTTCCTGCTCTACACCGCGGTGAAGATCGCCCGCCGCTCGGACAGCGAGGTGCATCCGGAGCACAACCCGGTCCTCAAGCTCGTACGGCGGGTCGTGCCGTCGACGCCCGACTACGACGGCCAGAAGCTGTTCACGCGCCGCACGGGTGCCCTGCTCGCCACCCCGCTGTTCGCCGTGCTGGTGCTCATCGAGACCACCGACGTCGTCTTCGCCGTCGACTCGATACCCGCCATCCTCGCCGTCTCCCACGAGCCGTTCATCGTGTTCGCCTCGAATGCCTTCGCGATCCTCGGACTGCGTGCCCTGTACTTCTGCCTGGCGGGCATGGCTGACCGCCTCCGGTACCTCAACGAGGGCCTGGCCGTCATCCTGGCCTTCGTCGGCCTCAAGATGCTGCTGGCCGAGGTCGTCCACCTTCCGACCTGGGCCAGCCTCGCCGTGATCGCCGTCGTACTGGCCATCACGTTCGCCGCCAGCGTCGCTGCCGACCGTCGTGAGCACCGTCGCCGGCATGCCCGCCCCCACCCCGACTCCAACCGGACATAAGGAGACCACCTTGCTGATCCTTGCCATTGCCGCATGGGTCGCCTTCGGCCTCGCCGCCGTGCTCGTCATGCGGCGCCGTGGTCACGACGCCTTCGCGTGGAGCATCCTGTTCCTCTTCCTTGGTCCCGTCGCCCTTCCCATAGCCGTGAGCGCCGAGCGGCATCGACCCCCCGAGAGCGGCCGCCCGATGCAACCGGGGCCGCTGGACGTGCTCGTGGGGCATGACGGCTCCCCTGCTTCCGCGGCGGCGCTCGAGACCGTCCTGGCGCTTCTCGGTACGGAGATGACCTCGCTTACGTTGGCCGCCGTGGTCGACATCGAGGCGGCGACGACCACGCGGGGCCAGCAGACGACGCGCGACGCCCAGTCGCGCCTCGAGGCGGTCGCCAGCGGGCCGTCGTCGGTCATCGCCGCGCCGGTTGCCACTGTCGTGCTGCACGGCGATCCTGCGCATGCCCTTGCCCACTTCGCGTCCGAGCACGGCTACGAGCTGATCGTCGTCGGCGGCAGTGGGCCGGGCCGCCCGTGGGTGCGGCGCGGGAGCGTGGCTCGCCGCCTCGTCGCCTGCAGCCGGGTCCCGCTCCTCGTCGGCCCCAATGCGCCCACCCTGCTCCGCACGAGCGTCGACGTCGCAGACCGGACCGGACTGAACGCACCGGTCTCGTGACTGGCGGCCTTCGGAGGTGCGGCCGGGTTAAGGGCCCGCCAACGAACAAGTAAGGCAAGAGGAGGCGTCAGTTCGCCTCCGAAATCCTCGGCTCTGGCAGCACCACCCAGCGCTTCGGACGCCCGCCACGCGAACTGACGCCTCCTCTTCCGCGCGGGTTGTTCGTTGGCGGTCCCTAATGCCGGAGAACGGGACTACGCGCGCTCGGCCTTGCGGTAGAGGCGGGCCGTGAGCGGGGCGAAGACGGCGGTCAGCGCGGCCGCGACGGCAAGGGAGACGGCAATCGTGCTCCCGTCGACGTCGCCGCCCATCAGGCCGCGGCAGGCGTCGGTGAGGATCGTGATCGGGTTGATGTTGACGAACGCCTCGAGCCAGCCGGGAAGGGTCGTGGGGTCGACGAACACGTTCGAGAGGAACGTCAGCGGGAAGATGCCCATGAACCCCGCGTTCATCACCGCGTTCGGCGCCCGTAGCACCAGACCGAGCGTCGTGAAGACCCACGACAGCCCGAACGCGAACAGGACGACGAGCACGAGGGCGGCGAGCACGCCGGCGACGCCCCCGTCGGGCCGGTAGCCGAGGATGACGCCGACGGTGACGATCACCGTGCCGGCGATCAGGTACCGCACGCTGTCGCCGATCATCGAGCCGAGGAGGGGGGCGGGTCGCCATATCGGCAACGAGCGGAACCGCTCCACGACGCCCTTCGTCAGGTCGGTGTTGAGGGCGACGCCCGAGTAGACGGTCGTGAACAGCACGGCCATGACGAGGATCCCGGGGAGGAGGTAGTCGAGGTAGTCGCCGGTCGAGCCGGCGATCGCTCCCCCGAAGATGAAGGTGAACATGACCACGAACATCACCGGGGTGATGGTGACGTCCAGTAACTGCTCGGGAACGTGCTTGACCTTGAGCATGCCCCGCCACGCGAACGCAACGGAGGCCGCCACCGGCCCGGTCCGCGGTGGTCGGGGGGTCGAGGCGATGGCGCGGCGCACCGCCGCCTGATCGGCTTCGGTGCGGGTGTGCCGCGACGCGACCGGCTCGGTACTCATACGCTCGCTCCTTGGTCGTCGCCGGAGGTCTCGCCGTCCTCGGCGGGGTGGCCGGTGAGGGCGAGGAAGACCTCGTCGAGGCTGGGCTGGCCGAGTGAGTAGTCGGCGATGCCGATGCCCGACCTCGCGAGCCGGGCGACGGCTTCCGCCGCCCGTCCCGCATCGGCGCCGGGCACGGTCAGCCGGGCGGGATCGGCTTCGAGGGTCACCGCGCCGAGATCCTCCGTCAACGCCAGCTCGGCGGCGGGTCGCTGGTCGGGGTCGAGGAGCCGCAGGTGGAGGGCGCCCGACCCGACCGAGGCCTTCAACTGCGCCGGCGTGCCCTCGGCTATCACGCGGCCGTGGTCGATGACGGCGATGCCGTCGGCGAGCTGGTCCGCTTCTTCGAGGTACTGCGTGCACAACAGGATCGTCGTCCCCTCGGCCACGAAGGACCGCACGATGTCCCACACCTGGTTGCGCGACCGAGGGTCGAGGCCGGTGGTGGGCTCGTCGAGGAACATGAGCTCGGGCGTCACCACGATGCTGGCGGCGACATCGAGGCGGCGGCGCATCCCGCCCGAGTACGTCCCGACCAACCGGCCTCCCGCGTCGGCGAGGCCGAACGCGTCGAGCAACTCGGTGGCCCGGTCCTTGGCGTCGGCCCATCTCAGGCCGAGCAGCCGGCCGAGCAGCACGAGGTTCTCGCGGCCCGTCAGATGCTCGTCCACGGAGGCGAGCTGGCCGGTGAGGCTCACCACGCCGCGCACGGCTTCGGCCTCCTCGACGATGTCGTAGCCGAGCACGCGGGCCGTGCCGGCGTCGGGGCGGATCAGCGTCGCCAGCATGCGAATGGTCGTGGTCTTGCCGGCCCCGTTGGGCCCCAGGACGCCGTACACGGAGCCGCGCCGGACGGCCAGGTCGACGCCGTCGACCGCACGGACGGCACCGAAGGACTTGACCAGCCCGGTGGCTTCGATGGCGAGTGACGACCGCATGGTCATGGCCCCTCCTCGGTCGGGCCGGCACGTGCACCGTACCCGTGACAGACGGCGGACCGTCCCTATTTGTCCGGTCTCGGTTACGGGCCGGCGTGACCCGGTCCGCATCGCCGCCGGACGCGCCGCGCCCCGACTCCAGGGAGCGCGCCCGCCGCGAGCAGGCTCAGCCAGATCATGGCGGGCGCCAGGACGACCCGCTCGACGGCGCCGTAGTACCGGGTGCCCCACGTGAAGCGGAAGGCCGCCGACGCGGCGACGGTGAGGACCAGAACGACGGCGGACGAGAGCCGGGCCACGCGCGACCGGTCGTGGGCTGCGGTCAACAGCATGGCTGTGACGATGGCGACGCCGCCGACGACCGTGGCGTAGACGTGCACCGCGCCGGCGGTGGTGTGCGGGTCGCCGGGCAGGTCTTTCGAGGCGAGACCGGCCACGACCGCGCAGGCTCCGTAGATGCACCGCGAGCCGGCGAACCCGGATGGTGACCGGCGCCACCGGGCGAGGGCCCGGGCGCCGGCGATCACGGCTACGCCGTACAAGATGAACGCGATCCGCATGAACGTCGCCCCGCGTTGCCCGGGTGATGCGAGGCGGCTCACCGTGTCACGCCAGGCGCTGTAGCCGGGCGTCCCGGCGGCCGCCAGGGTGACGGCAACGGCCAGAGCGTGCACTGGCGGTGATCCCCGCCCGCCGCACCCGTTCGAGGGTCACGAGCGGTGCCGCAGGACGAGGACGACGATCGCGAGCACGGCACCGATGGTGTTGGAGACCAGGTCCCAACCGGTGTTGAAGTACCCGCCGACGTTCCCGCCGCGATGGGCGAGCGTGGCGAGGAACTCGATCAACTCGTTGATGGCACCGACGCCGAGAGCACCGAGGAACGACACGATGATCACGGCCACGATCGAGTCGAGCCTGGGTGCCAGGTACCCCCAGACCACGACGGCCGCGACCCCCGACGCGCCGGCATGAACGACGTGGTCGTACTGAAACACCGGGAGCCCCGGGTGGAGGTTGTAGAGGACCGCGTCGCCGACGGTCACCAGTCCACCGGCGAGGTGTCCGAGCGCCAGCCCGGCGAGCGTGAGAGCGAGCCAGTCCGGCAACGGCTCCCGGCGGACGAGGGCGACGACGACACCCAATGCCGTCACGCTGAACAGGTACGCCAGCGTGCTGGGCTCGTCGTGACCGAAGCCATACGCGCCGAAGCCGGCCACGCCCGCGACGGCGATGCCGACGGACACTCGTTCCGCCCCGGTGAGCGGGGCGCGACGTTCCGGAGCGGCTGTGAGTGGTCGTAGTGCCATAGGAGCATCGTCCGCCTCCCGGCGTGCGCCCGCCAGGGAGGGCGGCCCTCATTCCCGTCTGGGGGAACCCGTACGATCATTGGCGATTCGTGGTCGAACTGGACCGGCGGTCACACCGGCGGGCGTGAAGCGACGTGGGCGCGACGCCGCCAGAAGGGTCGGTCGGGCCAACGCCGTTCCATCGCGTAGTAGTCGGCCAGTTGGGCGCGGTAGGTGCGGGCCATCTCCTCGATACGGGCGGCATAGGCCGAGACGGTGCCATCGGCGATCGCATCGGCGAGGGCATCGGCGATGGCATCGGCGATGGCATCGCCGGCTTGGATCCCGGTGGCGAGGGCGTTGAAGATGCCTTGCGACGACAGCGGGTCGACCGCCAGTGCGGCATCGCCTACCGCCAGCCATCCGTCGCCGGCGGCCGGCTCGAGCACGACGGTGCCCGCCGCGACCTGCGCCGGCGGCCCGGCCAGCGTGCCGTCGCCGATGCGGGCGCGGACGTGGTCGGTGGCCGCCAGCATGGCGGCGAACCCGTCCGTCGTCCGCACCTCGGGTGCGACGAGATCGCGGTCGGTGAGGTAGGCCACCACCCGCCGGGCGCCCGGGACCAGGGCCGTGTACCACCAGCCACCGGCCGTGGCCTCGACGAGGGTCCGCCCGTCGCGGTCCCGGGGCGACGCGTCGATGGCGGCGACC
>JBOGIC010000564.1:0-2284 GCA_050744985.1 Acidimicrobiales bacterium | reverse complement strand
GGCCCGAAGCGGCGTGAGATCGGCCACGGCCTGCTGGCCGAGCGGGCGCTGCTGCCCGTCGTGCCGTCCGACGAGGAGTTCCCCTACACGCTGCGGCTCGTGTCCGACTGCCTGTCGTCCAACGGCTCCACCTCGATGGCGTCGGTGTGCGGCTCGAGCCTGTCGCTCATGGACGCCGGCGTGCCCACCAGGGCGCCGGTGGCCGGCATCGCCATGGGCCTCGTGTACGCCGAGGGCAAGTACACGACTCTCACCGACATCCTCGGCGCCGAGGACGCCTTCGGCGACATGGACTTCAAGGTCGCCGGCACCGAGGACTTCATCACCGCCCTGCAGCTCGACACCAAGATCGACGGGCTGCCGGCCGACGTGCTGGCCGCCGCCCTCAACCAGGCCCGCGACGCCCGCATGAAGGTGCTCGAGGTCATGAACGCCGCCATCTCCGAGCCCCGCTCGGACGTGCGCGAGGGCGCGCCCAAGATCGTCAGCTTCGAGATCCCGCTCGACAAGATCGGTGAGGTGATCGGGCCCAAGGGCAAGGTCATCAACACCATGCAGCAGGAGACCGGCGCCGACATCAACGTCGACGACACCGACGGCGTGGGTCGGGTGACGATCGGCGCCAAGGACGGTGCCGCCGTCGAGGACGCCCGCCGCCGGATCGAGCTGATCCTCGACCCGCCCCGTGCGTCGGTGGGCGACGTCTATACGGGCAAGGTGGTCAACATCACCAAGTTCGGCGCCTTCGTGAACATCCTCCCCGGCCGTGACGGGCTCATCCACATCTCCAAGCTCGGCAAGGGCAAGCGCGTCGAGCGCGTCGAGGACGTGTTGGAGCTGGGTGTCGACATCGAGGTCCGAGTCGACGACATAGATGAGAAAACCGGGAAGGTCGCTCTTTCGCCGATCGGCGACGGCGAAGCTCAGGGCGGCGGGACGCCTCCGGCGTCACGGTCTTCTGGTTCCGACGAATCAAGGCCTTCGGCCGATTCGCCGGCGGACGCCTCATCGGCGTCCGGTTCGCGGCAGTTCGTCTCCTTCGAGGAGACCTTCGCGGCCGAGGCCCGCGAGCAGTTCGGCGACCTCGGGCCCGAAGGGGAGCCGGCCGCCGCCGCGCGCAGTGGCGGGCGTGAAGGCAGCGGTGGCCCGCGTCGCAACCGGGATCGGCGGCGGCGCTGAGCCTCACGCGGTGTACCCGGTTGGCCAACGGGCTGACCGTCATCACCGAGCACATGCCGGCGTCGAGTGCCGTTGCGCTCGGCTTCTGGGTCGACGCCGGCTCACGTGACGAGCGGCCCGAGATCGCCGGCGCGTCGCACTTCCTCGAACACCTGCTGTTCAAGGGAACCGACACACGCAGCGCCCGCGACATCGCCGAGGCGGTGGAGGCCGTCGGCGGTGAGATGAACGCCTTCACCACCAAGGAGTACACGGCGTTCTACATCCGGCTGCTCGACGAGGACCTGCCCCTGGCCCTCGACATCCTGTCCGAGATCATGTGGCAGCCGGCGTTCCGGACCGAGGAGGTCGACGCCGAGCGCCAGGTCATCCTCGAAGAGATCCTCATGCACGAGGACGAGCCGGCCGACCAGGTCCACGACCTCTGCCAGGAGGCGCTGTTCCCCAGCCACCCCCTCGGTCGTGAGGTGCTGGGCGACCACGCCACGATCACGGCGATGACGCCGGCCCAGATCCGCGAGTACTTCTCCTCGCACTACCGGCCGGAGAGCATCGTCGTGGCCGCCGCCGGCAACGTCGACCACGACGCCATCGTCGCCGGCATCGAGGCCCGGTACACCGGAGCCCTCGGCGCCGCACCGCCCCGACCGATCTCGCCGCTGGCGCCGTCCCGCAACCTGGCCGTGCTCACGCGGCCGACCGAGCAGGCGCACGTCGTGTTGGGCATGCGGGCCAGCCGTCGGGACGACGACGACCGGTTCGCGATCGCGGTGCTCAACCAGCTGCTCGGCGGCGGCATGTCGAGCCGGCTGTTCCAGGAGGTGCGCGAGAAGCGCGGCCTGGCCTACTCGGTGTACTCCTACCGGGCGGCTTACATCGAGACGGGCATGCTCGCCATCTACGCCGGCACGGCGCCGGCGCGGCTGCAGACGGTCCTGGAGGTCATCGGCCACGAGGTCGACCGCCTGTTGCAGGAGTCCGTGCCCGAGCGCGAGCTGGCGGTGGCGCGCGGCAACGTCAAGGGCTCGGTCGTCCTCTCGCTCGAGGACACGTCCAGCCGCATGAGCCGGATCGGCCGGGCGCAGCTCGTGCACGGCTCGGTCAT
>JBOGIC010000563.1:0-3593 GCA_050744985.1 Acidimicrobiales bacterium | reverse complement strand
GGCGGGGCCGGCGCGGGCGCCGCCACGGGTGCGGCCGCGGCGACCGGCGGTGCCTCGCCCTCGAGCGGCTTCCCGTCCGGGCCGACGTCGGTGAGCCACCGGAGGATCGCCGTGCGCTTCGGAGTCGAGAGATCCCGTGTCACCGGCATCGAGTTGGGGTCGTCGGCGCCCAGCCCGAAGGCGAGGCGCAGGATGTCGGCCCGGTCGCACACCGACCCGTAGCTGGACAGGTCGAGCATGCGGTCCATCACCGGGTAGAGGTTGAAGTACTGCTGGAAGATGGCGCGCATGCTGCCGTGCCAGGTGGGCGGATCCTCGGCGACGAACGCGTCCCACACGAGCAGGCTGATGAACGTCCACTGGTTGAACGGGTAGGGGCCGGCCGGCGAGTAGATCGTCTCCTCGAGCACCGGCCGCAGCCCGTAGACCTGCCCGTCGAGGTAGCCGCGGGGGGTGCCGGGGTCACCCGCCCGGATTGGCAGGGCGGCGAGGCCCTCATCATCGGTGACGACGCGCACCGGGTACTCGACGGCGTCGACCGGCGTCGCCACATCGGGCGCCGGCCCACCGCCTTGCAGCTGGCTCGGGTCGAAGACGGTGATGACCCTGGCTCCGGCGTACGGCCGGCCCCGGACCGTGGCGTACAGGCGCGCCCCTGCCTCCTCGCCCGCGTCCAGGCGGAAGACGAACTGGTCGGCCCGCACGTACACGCCGCCCGGCGACTCGGCGATTCCCAGCGCCGGCTGGCCCTGCTCGTTCGTCCGCAGGATCAGCAGGTCGTTGCTCGACACGTCCTCCAGCTCGTCGGCGGTGAGCGAGCGGTCCGTCGGCAGCTCGACGACGCCCGCTCGGCTCTCGAGCCAGTTGGCGGCGGTGTAGGTCGCGGCCCGGACCTTGCCCACGGTCAGGCGCCGCGGCTGCTGCTGGCCGGGCGGCGGGGGGAGCGGGCAGACCACCGAGAGGTCGCCGAGGTTGACCATCGGGCCGCCGGGTGCGGTCGCGGGCAGAGCGTTGCCCAGGTCGACGATGACCTTGCCGCGCCCCTCGTCTACCGAGGCCACGCAGAAGTTGATCTTCCCCGCCGGCGTGAAGAACCCGCTCTGGGGGGCGACGGTGGCCATGAACTGGCGGCCGCGGACGAAGTGCTCGGGCTCGCCGGCGCCCGCCGGGCCGATCGTGCCGGTGATCCGTCCTCGGGTGAATTCGGGCGACCGGATGTCGAGGTTGTAGCCGTCGACGTTGAACTTGATCGACAGCCGGCCCGTCCCGGCGGCGGCCTCCCGGAGCTCGGTGAGGAACGGGGACCCGGCCGCGCCGTCGCCCCACTCGAGGTCGGTGAGCACCGACTGGTACATCGCACCCGCCCCGATGTCGCCGCCCCCACCCTTCGCCCGGTCCCAGATGTCGGCGAACGGGGCAGGGCGGAACCGGCCGCGCAGCCAGGTGGCGCCGTCGGCGGTGACCAGGCGCACCTCGAGGCCGAAGATCATCGACACCAACTGCTGCTGGGGATCGAGGTCGACCAGCTTGGCGGACACGGCCCGATCGGAATCGGCGACGGCGAGGCCGCGGACCTCGTCGTCGCCGGCGGCCGGGCTCCCGTCGGCCATGACGGCCTCGGTGACGGTGCAGCCGAGGAGCCGCCAGACGGCGTCGCCCCGGGGGTTCCAGCTGCTCTCTCGATCGGCCGGGTCGAACGTGGCCGTGTCGTAGTGCTGCGGGTCGTTGTTGACCGTGGACGGCGCCGCCTGGAACGTTCCGGCGAAGTGCAGGCGGGGCGGATCGAGGTAGCTCACGCCGCTACTTCTCCGGCGGGCGGCGCTGGCCGTCCCACTCCCGGTAGGCCGCCCAGTAGTCGAGGATCTCGTCGATCTGGCCCGGCTCGAAGTGGCGCTCGTAGTACGGGCGGTAGCCGCGCCGCCGCGCGATGGCCGTCAACAGCGGGAACATCGCCCGCTGAACGGCCGGTGGCGGCGTCTTGAACTGGGCGACCTCCTGGTAGAACTCGCCGATCACCGCCCCCTGCAGCAGGCGGGGACGGCCCCGCTTGTCGGTCTTGCCCTCCGACGCCAGCCCCGCCAGCGTCTGCACCAGGAGCTCGAGGCCCAGGGCCGGTGTGGCGCGGATGACGGCCTCGGCCGGGCCGTCGCCCACGACCCAGAAGTCGTGCCACTCGCCCCGCGGCAGCAGGGCGGTCTCGCCCGCTGCGTACTCGCGCTCGTCGTCGCCCACCCGGGCGCAGATCCGGCCGCTCAGGACGGTGACGGTCTCGTCCTGGTGGGCATGGCGGTGGACGCCGGGCGGGCGGGTGCCGACGGGCAGGAAGCCCTTGCCCTCGGCGTAGGCACCCTGCGTGCTCCGACTGGTGGCGGTCGCCGTGAACCGCTCACCCGTGACCGGGTTGTACAGCGTCGGTGGCTCGCGCTCGTCATCGGCCATGGCACTCTCTAGCACCCAGGTGGCTCAGGCGCAGCAGGTGTCGGCCAGCGTTTCCGCCCGCCACGTGCGCACGGCCTCCCGGCCCGCGATGGCCGCGATCACCAGTCCCGCCACGGGATCGGCCCAGCCCCAGCCGAAGAGGGCGTTGAGGCCGAGCCCGGCGAGCACGACGCCCGAGAGCAGGGCGCAGAGGCTTGTCTGGTTGGCCTCGGACATGGCCGCCCGCGAGCCGAGCACGGGCGCCAACCGGCGCTTGCCCCGGGCCAGGACGGGCATGACCGCCAGCGAGACGGCGGCCAGCGCGGTGCCGACGGGGCTCACCTCGGGTGCCGATCCGCCGATGAGATCGCGGCTGCTCTCGACGGCGACATAGACGGCGAGGGCGGCGAACGACGCGGCGATGAGGCGTGTGGCCCGGCGGTCGAAGTCCTCCATGCAGCCGCCGGCCCGTTCCTTGGACAACCGCCACGCGAGGATCACGGCCGCCGACACCTCGATGCCCGAATCCAGCCCGAAGCCGATCAGGCTGACCGAGCCGGCGACCATTCCGGCGATGACGGCGATGACGCCTTCCGCCACGTTCCAGCCGATGGTCTGGCGGTTGAGGCGGCGGGACCGCCGGACGGCGTCGGGGCGCGCGAGCGTGACGTGGACGGCGGTCATGTGCAGCCGCCGGGCGGCAGGGTCAACTCCGTCAGCGACCGCAGGGCGCGGGCGAGGCGACGGTCGGCCAGTTGGTAGCGCACCTGCCGGCCCTCCCGGGCTGTGGACACGAGCCCGCAGCCGCGGAGGCAGGTGAGGTGGTTGGAGATGTTGGAGCGGGTGGACCCGAGGGCGTCGGCCAGTTGGGCCGGGTACGCCGGCCCGTCGAGCAGCCGCACGAGGATGCGGCGGCGCGTGGCGTCGGCCAGCGCGGCGCCGACCCGCCCCAGCACGTCGAGGGGGGGCGAGACGGTGACCGGCACACTTCATAATACACCGGAGGATGAACTATTGTTCCCGGGTGTCACTCGCCCCGGTAGGTGCCGAAGCTCCAGAGGTTGCCCTCGGGGTCGGTCACGGTGAATCCGCGCGAGCCGTAGTCGGCATCCTCCAGACCCCGGACCACCTCGGCCCCGGCCTCGGTGGCCCGCTTGTACAGGGTGTCGGGATCG
>JBOGIC010000562.1:0-2934 GCA_050744985.1 Acidimicrobiales bacterium | reverse complement strand
TGAGCGCCTCCGTACGTACGCCGCCCGCCGGCTGCCCAACACGTCGGCGCTGCGGGTCGGGCTGGCCGAGCTGACCGTCGACGACCTGCGCACGGCCTACGACTGGAGCCGTCCCCAGGAGGAGGCGCTGTTCGAGCTCGAACGGTTCTACGGGCGCGAGACCGGCCTGCGTGGCCCGAACGCCGCCGCAGGTGAGGGGCTGACGTGGCTCCTCGACTTCTCGCGTGTCGACGACCTGCCGGGGTTCCGCGATGTCGACCTCAACGGGCGGGTCGCGCTCAACACGCTGCAGGTGGTGCACCGGCGGGCCTGCCGCATCGTGGCGCTGCCCTGCATTGCCACCGACGCCGCCGTGTCGGTGGGCGCCGCCGTGGTACGCGACCTTCGCGAGGGCAAGGTCGTGCTCGTCGACGTGAGCGGTCTCGGGTCCACCGAGGAGGTGCTGGTCGCCTCGTTCCTCGCCCGCCGGGTGCTCGACGAGTGGTCGGGGGCCTACCTCGACGAGCCCGAGCGCCACGAGCGCATGCCGGTCGTGGCGATCGTGCTCGAGGAGGCGCAGCGCGTCTTGTCGGGGACGAAAGACCGCGAGTCCAACGTGTTCCCCCGCGTGGCCCGTGAGGGGCGCAAGTTCAAGGTCGGCCTGTGCGCGGTGACCCAGCAGCCCAAGCTCGTCGACGGCGAGCTGCTGAGCCAGTTCAACACGTTCTTCGTGCTCGGCCTGGCCGACGAGAAAGACCGCACGATCCTGCGCTCGTCGTCCAAGCAGGACATCTCGGCGCTGGGCCCCGAGATCCAGACCCTCATGCCCGGCGAGTGCCTCATCGCCAGCCTCGAGGCGCCCTTCGCCCTCCCGGCCAAGGTGTACCTGTACGCCGACGTCGTGCGCGACTGCCCGCCCCCGCCCGCCCCCCGTCCCGTCGCGGCCCCCAACGTGGCCGCGCTGGTGGACTAGTCGTGCGGGTCGCGGCCATCGGTGACGCCCACCTGGGGCGGTCGTACTACTCCTTCGTCACGCCCGAAGGCGTCAACCAGCGCGAGCGCGACTTCGAGGTGTCCTTCGAGGCGGCGGTCGACCTGGCGCTGGCCCAGGAGCCCGACGTCGTGGTGTGGCTGGGCGACGTGTTCGACCACCCACGGCCGACGTACCGGTCGTTCCGTGTGGCCCAGCGGGGCCTCGCCCGTATCCGCGACCTCGGCGTGCCGTGCGTCGTCATCAGCGGCAACCACGACACCCCCCGGCTGCCCGGCACCGGCAGCCCCTACTCGGCTCTGGCCGACACGTTCCCGATGGTGCACTTCGCCCACCGCATGGGGTACGAGCGCTTCGACCTGGGGCGCCTGGTCGTGCACGCCGTGCCCCAGATGCTCACCGTCGAGCAGACCCTCGACGCGCTGGCCGAGGCCGACCGCTCCCGCAGCACCGACCACACCAACCTGCTGCTCACCCACCCGCGGGTCACGCAGGTCGAGCCCGGCCACGCCGACATCAACGAAATCGAGGTCGACGCCCGCCGGCTGCGGTCCGACTTCGTGCTGCTGGGCCACTACCACTTCCACACCCAGGTCGACCGCGGCATCTGGTACGCAGGCTCGACCGACACGTTCTCGTTCGCCGACGATCCCGACAAGCCCAAAGGCATCGTCGTGCTCGACACCGAGACGGGATCGTGCACGCACGTGCCGCTGTCGGGCCAGCGGCCGTTGCTGACGCTGCCCGCCGTCCACGCCCTCGGCCTGTCGCCGCGCGAGGTGCAGGAGCAGGTGCTCGAACGGGCGGCGTCGGTGTCGGGCGGGGCCGTGGCTCGGCTCTATCTCGAAGGCGTGGACCCCGAGGCGTACCGGCTCCTCGACCGCCTGGCGCTGGCCGATGTGTCCCAGGGCGCGTTGCTGCTGAAGCTCGAGCCCGTGTTCGGCCTCACGTCGTCGCCGGTCGAGCTGCCCGAGCTGGCCACCATGCCGAGCCGCTGGGAGCAGTACGTCGACGGGCAGGACCTGCCGGGGTTCGACAAGGCCTGGATCCGCGACCGCGGCCGCGACGAACTGGCCCGGGCGGTGGAAGAGGCGGTGGGCTAGCTGTGCGGCTCACCCGGCTGCACCTGCGCAACTACCGCGTCTACGAAGACCCCGTCGACATCGAGCTGGCGCCGGGACTGGTGGGCATCTACGGGCTCAACGGGTCGGGCAAGTCGACGCTGCTGGAGTCGATCCGGTTCGCGCTGTTCGGCAAGGCCCGCACGAGCCTCGACCAGGTCCGCACCGCCGACGTGCAGGCCGACTGCGTGGCGGAGGTGGAGTTCGAGCACGAAGGCCACCTGTATGTCGTGCGGCGCACGATCACCGGCGCCGGCAGCCACGTCAAGGCGTTGGCGATGGCCGACGGCCTGCAGGTGGCCGAGGGGGCGCGCGACACGGCGCGCTATGTGCACTCGGTGCTGGGCATGGACGACACGGCGTTCCGGTCGTCGGTGTTCGCCGAGCAGAAGCAGCTCGCCATCCTCAGCCAGAAGCGGCCCGAGGAGCGCCGGCAACTGGTGCTCCAGCTGCTCGGCATCACGCCGGTCGACGCGGCGCGTGACCGGGCGCGGAAGGAGGCACGCGCCGCGCACGAGCAGGTCGAGCGGTTGCGCTCGGTGCTGGCCGACCTCGACGCCGTGCGCGTGGAAGCCACCGAGGCCGAGGCTCGGGCCGGCGCCGCCGCGGCCGAGGTCGAGCGCCAGGAGCGTCACGCGGTCGCCATCGGCGTCGAGCTCGAGCGGGCCGAGGTCGAATACGAGCGCGTCGACGGCCGGCGCCAGGAGCACGACCTGGTGGCCGCGGAGGTGGCGTCGGTCACCACCGAGCTGAAGCGGGCCGCGGCTCGCGTGGAGCGGCTGGCGGCCGAGCGCAGCGAGCTCGAGCAGGCGGCGGCCCGCCTGGTCGTGCTCGAAGCCGAGG
>JBOGIC010000561.1:0-3036 GCA_050744985.1 Acidimicrobiales bacterium | reverse complement strand
CCCGTGTGGCGCGTGGCCGGTCGGTGCGCCGTCAGCCTCGTACGGCGGAGGGTGCCGGGGCTCCGATCGGTGCCGGTCACGATCGACGCCGCGGGCACGCGGATCGTGGCTGACCTCAGCGGTCCGTTCGGGCTCTCCCTGTACCGCTACGGCTTCACCCAGCCGGAGGCGGCGCTTGTCCAGCACCTCCTGCGGCCTGGAGACGTCTTCGTGGACGGGGGCGCGCACATCGGTGTGTTCACCTTGCTGGCCGCCGCCGCCGTCGGCCCGACGGGCCGTGTGATCGCCTGCGAGCCCGTGCCCGAGAACATGGCGCTGCTCGAGGCCAACGTCGCCCTCAACGGGTTCGGGTGGGTCGAAACCCACCGCGTCGCACTCGGCGAGCGGCGGGGGCAGGCCGAGTTCTTCTCGTTCGAGCCCGGGTCGGCGCTGGGTTCCTACGCGCCGGCGACCTCCGAGGGCCGCCACCGGCTCACCGTCGATGTCGTCCCGCTCGACGAGGTCGTCGGGTCGCCCACATCGGGCGTCCGGCTCGTGAAGCTCGACATCGAGGGGGCCGAGCTGCTCGCGCTCCGGGGCGCGCCGGCCCTCCTCGCCGCGAAGCCCGACTTCCTGCTCGAGTTGGAGCCGGAACATCTGGCGCGCCAGAACGCCACCGTCGGCGAGCTACGCGACCTGTTCACCACCGCCGGTTATGAGGCCTTCGAGATCCGGGGGAATGCGGCACGCGTCTCGCTGGTACCCATGACGGCGTGGCGGCGACCCCCGGGGAGTCCCAACGTGCTGGTCTCGGCCCGACCCCTACTATCGGGCTCGTGACCGCCCGTGCCCGCCAGGACACCACAGACGTTGCCGACCGGTACCTCGAACTGCTGAAGCAGTGCCTGAGCCGCTACCTGTTCATCGACGAGCAGTTCGGCGAATACGCGCCGCAGGGTTGGAAGCGCCCGATCTGGAAGCCCGTCAGCCGGTGCCTGGCCCGGAGACATCTGGTCCTGGCGCGGGTGGGCGGTGACCGGGGAGCACGCGAGACCGGTCGGGACTGGCCCCCGCACGCCGAGACGATGGTCGGCCTGCGCCGGCTCGAGAACCTGCAACGGTGCCTCACCGATGTCGTCCGTCGCGACGTCCCGGGCGACGTCATCGAGACGGGCGTGTGGCGCGGCGGTTCGTCCATCTTCATGCGGGCCGTGCTGGCGGCGCTGGGCGATACGCAGCGGCGCGTGTGGGTGGCTGACTCGTTCGAGGGGCTACCGGCTCCGGATGCCCGCCGCTTCCCTATCGACAAAGGGGTCGACGTGAGCAGTCCGACGCTGTCGGTCTCGCTCGACGACGTCCGTAGGAACTTCGAGAAGTACCAGCTCCTCGACCGCCAGGTCGAGTTCCTCCCCGGCTGGTTCCGGGACACCCTCCCGGCCGCGCCGATCGAACAGCTCAGCCTCATCCGGCTGGATGGCGATCTCTACGAGTCGACGATGGATGCGATCTCCGCGCTCTACCCCAAGCTTTCGGTCGGCGGGTACCTGATCGTGGACGACTACAACTGGGGTGTGACGTGTCGCCAGGCCATCTCCGACTACCGCGCCGAGCACGGCATCACCGAAGAGATCGAAACGATCGACTGGACGGGCGCCTACTGGCAGCGGCTCGAGTAGGCGCTGCGACCGCGATCTACCGCCTGCGCATCACGGTCACGACCTGCGGCACGGTCGTGAGGTCGTCGATGAACTCGAGGAGCTCGAAGCGACTGGTCCAGTTCGCCTCGACGTAGGGGCGCGGAATGCAGGTCTCTCCGAAGTGCGGTGGGTCGCTCGGGCCGCGGTGGCTGAAGCAGTACTCGCCGGCGTCATACCGCGCCAGAGCCGCCGCGGTGTCGAGGAACGCGCCACCGGAGACGAGGTGTGACGCCGGCGACCCGGCCGCCTCCGGGCTCCGGAGCCAGGCGCACAACTCGATGAACGAGCGCGGCCGGGTGGTGAGCACCAGGGTGCCGCCCGGCCGCAGCACCCGGTGGAACTCGTCGAGCCAGCGGTCGTGGGCCTCCTCGCTGAGGTGCGAGTACACCGAGTAGGCGTAGACGACGTCGAGGCTGCCGTCGTCGAAGGCGCTGGGTGGCAGCGGCGCGACCTCGGCGAAGCTGCACCAGCGGTTGGTCCCGCGGCAGATCGCGATGGCGTCGCCGTCACAGTCGATGCCCCGCAGGTGCGCCGGCTCCACGTCCCTCAGGAAGAACCGGATGACGCGGCCCCACCCGCACCCGAAGTCGAGCACGTCCGTCGACCGCCCGAGCCGTGCGCCCCGCGAGTACCGGTCGTGGCTGTCGCGCACGAGGCGGTAGAAGTTCCATGCCTCCCGCATGATCCGGTCGCCCGCCGTACCCGTGTACTCCAGCTGGACGGAGGTATCGGGCATTCCCGGGAGCAGGCCGGCGAGGGCGGGCTCCCGTCGCAACCCGGCGGTGTTCAGCCAGAGCCACTGCCGGTCGTCGACGCCCGCGAACACGTCCGCCGGGATGGTTCCGTCCTCGACGGCGCGTTGCCACGAGCTCTGCTTCAGGCGAGCTCCGGCCGAGGCGAGCAGGGAGTACCCCGACGAGGACGCGCGGTTCCATACGCGTCGTGGCAAGGCTCGATGGAGCACCGCCTTCACGCCCGGGCCAAGGCCTTCCCTTTGGCGATGAACCCGTCGACGTTGCTGCTGGAAAGGAGCGGACCGGCTTCCAGGACGCGCTCGATGGGCCAGTCCCACCGGGCGATCGCCTCCAAGGCATCGATCTGCTCGTCCGTGAGCCGGCGCTTGACCTCGACGCCGGGGTTCCCGACGACCACCGCGTACGGCCGGACGTTGCGACTCACGACCGCGAACGCGCCCATGACCGTGCCGTTGCCGACGGTGACGCTGGAGACGATCTTGGCCCCCTTGCCGATCCAACGTCGTTCCCGATGACCACGTCGCCCTTCGAGCCGGGCGCGCCATCCTCGAGCTTGCCCGGCAGATCGAACATGATCCGGAAGGGGTAGGTCGCCACCCCGTCGG
>JBOGIC010000560.1:0-2036 GCA_050744985.1 Acidimicrobiales bacterium | reverse complement strand
GCCCTGGCCGCCGCCCTCGCCGCCGCCACCCGCGAGCCGGTCGCACCCCAGTTCTGGTTCGCCGGGCACCGCTCGGTCGAACCGGGCGCGTCGGTCGCCCTCGCGCACCTCGGCCTCGACCCGCTGCTCGACCTGGGCATGCGCCTGGGCGAAGGCAGCGGCGCCTGCCTGGCCCTGCCGGTGCTGCAGGCGGCGGCCAAGGTGCTGGGCGAGATGTCGACGCTCGACGGTGCGGGGGTAAGCAAGAAGGAGTGACGCCCGACCAGCTCGACCTCGCCCGCCGGGCCAGGGGCTTCATGCCCGACGACGAGGGGCGGGCGCTGCACCAGGCGGGACGGGAGGCGACGACGATCGGTCCGCTCCTGGAAGTCGGCGGCTATTGCGGAAGGTCGGCCCTGTACCTCGGACCGGCGGCGGCCGAGGGCGGGACGGTCCTGTTCAGCGTCGACCACCACCGGGGATCCGAGGAGAACCAGCCCGGCTGGGAGCACCACGACCCCGACGTCGTCGACGCCCGCACCGGCCGTATGGACACGTTGCCGTTCTTTCGGCGGACGGTCGAGGACGCCGGCCTCGAAGGCACGGTCATCGCCGTGGTCGGCGATTCGACGGTGGTGGCGGCACACTGGCGCACCCCCCTCGGCCTCGTGTTCCTCGACGGCGCCCACGGCCACGAGCCGGCCCACGCCGACTACGACGCCTGGTCGCGGTGGGTCGCCATGGGCGGGTTCCTCGCCGTCCACGACGTGTTTCCCGACCCGGCCGACGGCGGCCGGCCGCCATACGAGGTCTTCTGCCGGGCCCTGGAATCCGGGGAGTACGCAGAAGTCCTGCCGGCGAGACGGGGCTCGCTGCGGGTTCTGCAGCGCGTGCGCGAGCACGTGTAAGGACCGCCGACCTCTACCATCGGTCTTCGTCATGCGCCTTCGTCTCATGGCGGCCGTCGCCGCCCTCGCCCTGCTCGCGGCCGCCTGCAGCGGGTCGGGCGGCTCCTCCGGGGCGCCGGACAAGGACGACATCGTCGCCGAGGTGGGCAGCTTCGACCTCGCCGTCGGCCCGCCCTCGCGCTTGCTCATCGGCGTGTTCAGCAACGACCAGCGGTTCCTCGCCTACGGCGACGTGCAGGTCCGCTTCGCCTACCTGGGCACCAAGCAGGAGGCCACCGCGGCCGAGTACGGCTCGCCGGCACGGGCCCGGTTCCTCCCGGTACCGGGATCGCAGCCGCCGTCGCCTCGGCCGGAAACGCCGCAGTTCGTCGCGGGCAACGACGGAAAGGGCGTCTACGCCGTGCAGGCCGGCTTCCCGAAGGCCGGCTACTACCAGGCCGAGGTCACCGCCGACGTGGAAGGCAAGTCCCGCACGGCGACAGCGGCCTTCGCCGTCAACGAGCGCCACTTCGTGCCGGTACCGGGCGAGCCCGCCCTCCCCACCGAGAACCTCACCGTGGCCTCGACCGACGCGCCCCGGGCGGCCATCGACTCCCGGGCCGGCGCCGACGGCGTGATCCCCGACGCGTCTCTCCACCAGACCACGATCGCCGCCACCCTCGCCGCCCAGCGGCCGGCCGTCGTCGTGTTCTCAACGCCCGCCTACTGCCAGAGCCGGTTCTGCGGCCCGATCACCGAGATGGTCGAGGGCCTCGCCCCGACCTATGCCGACCGGGCCACGTTCATCCACGTCGAGATCTGGCGGGACTTCCAGAACCAGGTCCTCAACCGCGCGGCGGCCGAATGGCTGCTCCGCGAGAACAACCTGAACGAGCCCTGGGTGTTCGTGATCGGCTCGGACGGCAAGGTCGCCGCCCGCTTCGACAACGTCGCCACCGCCGAGGAGCTCAAACCGATCCTGGACAAGCTCCCGGTGATCGGCCCGGCGACAAACCCCTGATCCTTTCGGCACCGACAGGCGCGGCCACGTAGTACGCAATCACGGTGATCGCGGGCCTCGTCTGCCCGGTTTGATCGCGGCTTGGGATTACGGCGGACCTCGCCGACGGTTCCGCCAACGGTTGTGGTACGCACACGCCAGGCGTCCGT
>JBOGIC010000559.1:0-1612 GCA_050744985.1 Acidimicrobiales bacterium | reverse complement strand
TCTTCGGCGACCTGGGCAACAGCTTCGGGGAGGTGCTGAAGAACTCGATCATCCGCCCGAACAAGACCCTCGACCTGGCGACCCGGCCCGACCGCCTCGAGTACTACACGATGATGTTCACGCCGGTGGCGTTCCTGCCGTTCGCGTCCGTGTCGACGCTGCTCATCGCCCTGCCGATGATCGCCGTGAACGTGCTGACGACGTTCCCCTACGCCCGCGATTACTTCTACCACTACAGCGCGCTGGTGGTCGCCGGCATCATGCTGGCGACGGTCGAGGGCATCGCCAAGCTGGGGCGCACGGTCAGCGCGCGGCGGTTCCTGGTCGGGCTGGTGGCCGCGACCGCCCTGGCCACGTCGGTGGCGTGGGGCCCGTCACCCATCAGCACCCAGTACCGCAACGGCTACTGGCCGCTCACCGAGGACCCTCGCAACGAGGTGCAGCGCCAGGCCCTCAGCCTCCTCCCGGCCCGGGCGTCGGTCTCGGCCACGTACCTGTACGTCCCCCACACCGCCCACCGCGAGCGGATCTACAACTTCCCCGAGCCCTGGCGGCGGGTCGACTGGGGAGTACACGGCGAAGGCCTCCACGACCCCAACACCGTCCAATGGATCGCCGTCGACCGGCGCCTCCTCAACGAGCGGGACAAGGCCCTGGTGGCGTGGCTGCTCGACGGCCAGTTCAGTCCCCGCTTCGACAAGGACGACATCCTCATCGCCCAGCGCGTCGCCCCCGGCGGGCCGTACGTGCCGCCGTCGGGCTGAGGCCTGATCGTTCACGCGTCGGGCGGGGGGGCCTCCACGGCCAGGATCGCCGCCTCGATGCGGGAACGCAGCTGCAGCTTCACGAGGATGTTGGCCACGTGGTTGCGCACCGCCGTCGGGGACATGCCGAGCGCGCGGCCGATGTCGTCGTTGTCGAGTCCCTTGGCCACCAGCTTGAGCACCTCGAGCTCCCGATCGGACAGGCGCGGGCTCTGCATGGGCGCCGCTTGCTCGGCGCGGCGGGCGAGGGAGCCGAACTCGGTGATCAGCTTGGCCGCCATCGACGGCGAGATGAGGCTCTGGCCCTGGACGACGGCCCGCACGGCGTCCGCGACCTCCTCGATCGACACCTCCTTGAGGAGGTAACCGTTGGCGCCCGCCTTGACCGCCTCGAGCAGGTCGTCCTCCTCGTCGCTCACGGTCAGCATGATGATGCGGGTCGACGGGAACGCCTCCCGGATCACGCGGGTGGCCTCGATGCCGTTGAGGTGGGGCATGCGCACGTCCATCAGCACCACGTCGGGCGCCAGCTCCTCGACCTTGGTCACCGCCTCCTGACCGTCCGCCGCAGCCGCCACGACCTCGATGCCGTCCTCGGCCTCAAGCACCATGCGCAGCCCGCGGCGGAACCGCTCGTGGTCATCGGCGACGAGCACCCTGATCGGGTCGGGCACGGCGATCGTTCCCCTCCGCCTACCGCGTGTCGATCAGCCCGACGTGCCCGTCGTCGCGGCGGTAGACGACCGCGGGCATCCCGGAGTCGGCATTGCTGAAGAAGTAGAAGGTGTGGCCGAGCATCTCCATCTGGAGGGCCGCTTCCTCGGGCGTCATAGGTTTGAGGTCGAAAC
>JBOGIC010000558.1:0-1807 GCA_050744985.1 Acidimicrobiales bacterium | reverse complement strand
GTCTGGGTGCCGGCCACGGCCGGGTTGACATCGACGACGGCGGCGGTGTCGTCGAACTGCACGATCCCGACGTCGACGGTGACGTTGACGAGGCTGTTGTTCAGCGCGATGACGCCGCTGATCTCGCAGTCGATCGTCTGACCGATCGAGCCGTTGCCGTTGAGGTCGTCACCGGCGTTGACGGCGCCGTCACCGTTGCAGTCCTGGTTGGTCGGCGACGACGTGCTCCCCGACACGTCTACGACGTACAGCACGTTGGTGTTGGCCGAGAGTGAGCCAAACGAGGCCCGGCCGCTGACGGGCAGGTTTCCCGGCGGCACGGTGGCGTTCGCCGCGGGGGTGTCGATCTGCACGCTCAGGGTCTGGCCGCCCGAGGTCGTGGCGCTGGCCGGGTTGGCGGCCGACGCCGGGAGCGCCGTCGAGACGATGAGCCCGGCGGTAGAAGCCGCGCCAAGCCATCCCAGCCACACCGCGCGTCGCACCAACACCCTGTCCTCCCCACCCCACAGCCGCACGCTGCGTCGCAGGAGTTTGGTAGCGCCGGTTGAAAGGTGTCAAGCATGCACCGGCGCGCGCGTCGGCGTTTGATTGGCGGAGGGCTCTAGGATGAAGGTGAGCAATGGGGGTGATGGGTAGTGCCGAGGGACATCTTCGGCGGGAAAGGCAAGGACATCTTCGGCGGGGGCAAGGGCCCGTCGGACAACGACATCGAGCGTGAGGCCCAGCGCGAGCTCGACCGGCTGACCCGCGCGCCGAGTCCCGTGGGCGGTATGGGCCCCATGGGCGGCGTGGGAGGCATCGGTGGCGGCGGGGCGCCGCCCAGCCTCGGCCCGAAGTCACCGCTGGAGGCCATGGCGGATGGCCTGACCCAGCGCAAGAAGGTCAGGAAGAAGAAGGGTGGCAGCAGCCTTCCGGCCACCAACCGCGACGAGTGGACGGGGTTCAGCGGCGCCGCCGCCATGAGCGGTTCGGTCGGGTCGGCCCTGGGCTTCGGCGGCGGCGTGGCCCCCGGCTCGATGCGCAGGTCGCCGCCGCCCGACGCCCAGCCGTTGCGGCGCCGGGGTGAGGACGACGACTTCGACCACGACGATCCCGATGACGACGTCGGTGTCACCGAACTGGCCCTGCGGGACCACGCGGAGCGGTCGGGGAAGAACTTCGAGGACCTGGTCATCCGGTCCGACCCCTCTCAGGCCGAGGCCATGCGAGAAGCGGCCATGCAGCGGTTCCTGCAGCGGACGCCCGACGGTGGGGAAGGGTTCACGCCGCCGTCGCGCCTCAACCTGCGTCGCCGCGGCCGCCTGCGGCCCGTCGTGGAAGAGGAGCCGGAGGTCGAAGAGGACGAGGAGGCCTTCGATGACGACCTCGACGACGATGAGCCGGCCGGCATCGAGCGGGAGGACGGCCCCGACGAGGTTGCCCGACCGGCCGGTGCGCCGACCGTCGGTCCCCAACTCGGCCTGATGGTCGACGAGCGGGCGCGGTTGGCGGAGCGCCGGGCCGACCTGGCCGAGGAACGGGCCGTGCTGGCCGAGGCCCGCGCCCAGGCGGCCGAGCTCGAGCTCTCCGCCGCCGCCGAGGTGCTGGCCGACTACGAGCGCCAGCTCGACGAGCTGTCGGCGAAGCTCGACGAGCTCACGCGGCACGAACCCGAGAGCGTGGAAGAAGAGCTGGAGGACGTCGACGAGACCGACGAGGAGGCGGAGGACGAAGCACCGCCGCCGCGCCGTGCCCGTAAGCCGCCGGCGGCGACCGCCGGCCGGGCCAAGAAGGCGCCCGCCGCCCGCAAGCGCGTGCCGCCCAAGGC
>JBOGIC010000557.1:0-4333 GCA_050744985.1 Acidimicrobiales bacterium | reverse complement strand
CGGGCGCCGGAGTGGCGGAGGTCGGCCGCCCATTCCACCCCGAACCGGTGGGCGTTGGCCACCGACGTGCCGTTGCCGGCGGTGACGAGGTAGGCCGGGTGGAGGCCGGCGACGCGGCCCTCGGCTTCGAGCTCGCGGGCCACGTCGAGTGGGAGGATCCGGTGCGGGTCGGCGTTGGCCCACTGGGTCGAGAAGCCGCCGTGCACGGACTGGAACTCGTCCGCCGGAAGCGTCTCCCGGTCGTCCAGGGGGTAGCGGAGCCACCGGGTCGCTCGGGCCGATTCGAGGTTGTCGGGGTTGCCGTCGGGCACCAGGGCGCCCTCGGTGACGAGCGCCAGCACCACGGTGGAGAGATCCTCGACCGGACCGGCCGGGTTCACCCTGTCGAACCGCGGGAGCGGGATCTCGGTGGCCTCCGTGTCGCCCCCGAGGCGCGCCAGGACGAGGTCGACGGCCCGTTCGGCGGCGTTGCGCTCGGCCACGACGTTGCGGCGGGGCACCTTTCCGACGCGGCCGTCGTCGGCCGTGAGCGGGTCGCCCGCGGCCACCTTGCGGACCGCACCGGCGAGGCGCTCGAGCGTCGGCCCCATCGTGCGGGCCGCCTCGCCCGCCGCGACGACCGGTGCCGCCCCGGCCTCGTCGAGCCCGGGGTTGTCCTCGTGCAGCGACGCGACGGCCGGAATGCCCTCGGCCGTCGCCGCCGCCACCAGGCGGGCGCAGGCGAGCCCGTAGCGGCCGCTGGTGAAGGCCGGGCCGGCGACCAGCAGGTCGGGCTCGGCCTCGCGTACCAGCGCCATGACCTCGTCGATGGCGTCCTTCTCACCGGCCGCGTAGTCGTCCCCGCACGAGACGGTGGCGACCACCTCGAAGCCGTCGCCGAGCAGGTTGGCCAGCTTGCGGCCGGGCCCCGCCGTACCGGGCTGGGATTCCGGCGCGTTACCGGCCGAATCCTCGCCCCCCTTCCCGGCGAAGAACTGGTTGATGTAGTGCACGACCCGGACGGTGCCCTCACGGTCGGGCCGCTTCTCCTCGGCCACGCCGGGCGTCTCCTCGGCCGGCTGGGCGGTCAGCCGGCCCCAGCCGAGGGGGTTGAGCGAGCCGTAGATGACGGCGCAGGGCAGCTCCACCTCCTCGGTCGCCGAGACATCGAGGAGCGCGATCCGCTCGCCCCCCAACGCCTTGTCGACGGCCGGCAGCGTCACGCGCTCGTCGTAGTTGCCGACGCTGACCATCGCGGCTGCCTTCGACGGGGGCACGACCACCGGGGGGCCGGTGCCGTCCGTGCCCGCCATCTCGGCATAGATGCCGACGGCCGCGATGCCGCGGTCGGCCAGGGCGTCGATCTTCAGGGCCATGTCCCCGTCGGCGTTGCCCCCGCCCTCCTTGGTGACGATGGCGGCGTCCCATCCCAGGGCGGCGCAGAGGCGGGCGGCGTGGGCCGAGACCAACTCCTTCTGGCTCGACTCGACCGGCTCGGGGCAGATGACGAGCCCGGCGAATCTCAGGTCGTCACCGTGGCGGGCGCGCAGGGCCTCCAGCACCGGATGGTTCTGGTGGGCGTACGTCGGGTTCTTCAGGGCCGGGTGGCCGAACTGCCCACTGACCACGGCCCCGGCGTCGACCTCGGCGGGCTCGATGGCGGTGGGCAGCCCGTTGGAGAAGCTGCGCCCGTAGACGAACACGTCTTTGAACGAGCCCTGCGTCTGCAGATTGGTGACGGCCCCGACGCGCGGCAGGTCCTCGGTGCTGTCGTCCGGCCAGTCCTCGACCTCGTCCGGTTCCTGTTCGACGGCGGCGCCCGCGACGCACGCGGCCGCGGCCACCTGACCGCGCCGGAGGGCGTCGTCGACGTCCTTCCAGTCGGCGCCGTCGGTCGGGGTGAACTCGACGACGAGGTTGTGGGTGGACCCGAGCGGCGACAGGGTCGCACCCGGTCCGGACATGTCGAGCACCGCCTCCTGGGCACGGGGCACGTAGCCGGCGACGACGACCGCCACGCCGCGCAGCACGTGGACGTCGCCGCCCCCCTCGCCCCGTGCGGGCCCGATCCAGCCTGGGAACGGGCCACCTGCCTCAGCGTCCCGTGTCCGTGGCTCGACGGCGTCGAGCACCTTGACGAGGCGGACGGAGTCGCCGGGCGACGCCCAGTCCAGGCGCACGTCGGCGAGCGCGGGCGAATCGAAGCACGCCTTCAGCTCGTCGGGATCGACAGTGAGGGTGCTGTCCTGCAGGCGGGTCCCGTCGCCGAACCGGGCCGCGGTCACGTGGTGCACGAGTCGGCTCATCGTGCTATTGACGATACTTGGGCGTGGGCGAGGCAGCGGAACGCTGGCGGCACCTGGTCGAGGGCCGCATCCAGGAGATGGAGGAACTGCGCGGCACGCGCGTCGACGGGGGCGCATTCTGGAACAAGCGCGCCCGCCAGTTCGCCCGGGGCCCGCTCTCCACCGCGGACAAGGATCCGATGCTGCCGCGGCTTCGCCGCGCGGCCGGTGCGGCATCCAGGCGGGCGACCGTGCTCGATGTCGGCGCCGGGCCCGGGCGCTTCAGCCTGGCCATCGCCGACCGGGCCGAGCGGGTCGTGGCCGTCGACCCCAGCAGCAAGATGCTCGCCATCTTGCGCCGCCGGGCGCGCGAGGCCGGGATCGCCAATGTAAAGACCGTCACCGGTACCTGGATGGACGCCGCCGTCGAACCGGCCGACGTCGTGCTGTGCAGCCACGTCCTGCCGCTGATCGCCGACGCCGTGCCGTTCGTCACCAAGCTCGATGCGATGGCGCGCCGGCGGGTGCTGCTGTACGTCGGCGCCTTCTCGGCCGACGCCGTGCTCGACCCGTTCTGGCGGTACTTCCACGACACCCCGCGCCGCCCCGGCGCGACGTGGGTCGACGCCGTCCGGCTGCTCGAGGACATGGGCATCCGGCCGGACATCGAGGTGGTGGAGGTCCGCAACCGCAACCGGTACGCGACGGTGGCCGACGCGGTCGAGAACTACCGCGACCAGCTCGCCCTCCCCAAGACGGCCGCCGTCGACCGCGACCTGCACCGCCTCATCGAACCGTGGCTCCAGCGCCGCGACGGCCAGCTGTCCGCCCCTTTCCGCAGCCAGCCGGCGGCCATCCTGAGCTGGAGTCCAGCTCAGGGGTTCTAGTGTCGGGCGCCGTGACTGACGCCCGGGAGCCTTTGCGGCTCGAGGTGGTGGAGGAGCCCGAGGAGGACCTCGCCGGCGAGCTGACGTCGGTGCTGCTGTCCCACTCCGTCGTGCGGGCCCGCTACCCCAGCTCCGACATGTGGATCGTGGCGGTCGACAAACTGGACAAGCGCGAGTCGGAGGAGGGCGAGTTCCGGGCCTTCCTCGCCGACATGAACGGCAACGACATGGCCGAGGCCTACGGCCGTCTCGCCGATCCGTACTCGATCACCGTGACGCCGACCGACCGGCCGCGGCTGCCCAACGAGGAGGAGCACGCGTGGGCCCTGGCCCTCCTGCGGGACAACGATCCCGAGCTGGCGCAACGCCTCGATGCCGGCGAGGTGGAGGCCTACCGGCCGATGCCGCCGCTGGCCAGCGTGCAGGGGCCCGACGGCTCGGTGCGGCGCGCCGTCACTGTCGGTCTGCGCGAGCGGCGGCCCGACGGTGGTGTCCGCCACCGCGTGCTGGCCGTGCGCACCGACGAGGGTGACGTGCTGGAGGAGGGTCTCGGGCTCCCGCAGCCGGCCGACCGGGACTGCGGTGGCCCCGAGGGGCAAACCTGCCCGCCGAGGGCCGGCAAGGACCGGGCGCGGGTGCGCGTCTGGCGGGGCGACGACATGCTGTGGGACATGCTCGTGGTACGGCCGTCGGCGTCGTCGGGTGTCAACGGCTCCGGCGTGGAGCTGAGGGACGTCGACTACCAGGGCCTGCGTGCGCTGCAGCGGGCCCACGTCCCGATCCTCAACGTGAACTACGACCGGGGCGGCCACGGCTGCGGCCCCACGTACCGGGACTGGTTGAACCAGGAGGCGTGCTTCGAGGCCGACGGCGACGACCCCGTGGCCGGCTTCCGCGTGGGCACGACCGCGCCCCGCACGATCCTCGACACGGGCCGGGGCGGCGGCAACTTCCGGGGTGTCGCACTCTGGCTCGACGGCGAGGAGCTGGTGATCCTCAGCCAGCTCGAGGCGGGGTGGTACCGCTACGTCAGCGAGTGGCGGCTCGACGCCGGTGGCACGATCCGTCCCCGCATGGGGTTCTCGGCGGTCAGCAACCCGTGCACGTGCGCACCCCATACCCACCACGCCTACTGGCGACTCGACTTCGACATCCTTGGCAACGACCCCAATCTCGTCCAGG
>JBOGIC010000556.1:0-4865 GCA_050744985.1 Acidimicrobiales bacterium | reverse complement strand
GCGTGGAACACGTTGGCCGGGGCAACCGGTCGGCCGCCCCGTTCGGGGCCCGGCGAGACGCGGCCCCAGCCGGTGCCGATCGGGCAGGTGGCGAGCGGCGACCTGGCGGCGCATCCCACGGGGCTCGGTGAGGTCGACCGGGTGTTGGGCGGGGGGTTGGTGCCGGGGTCGGTCACCCTCCTGGCCGGTGAGCCGGGCGTGGGCAAGTCCACGCTGCTCCTGCAGCTCATGGGCCAACTCACCCGCAACGGGCGGTCGTGCCTGCTCGTGGCGGCGGAGGAGGCACCCCACCAGGTGCGGCTGCGGGCGGAGCGGCTCGAGACGCTGTCCGCCGACCTGCTACTCGTCGCCGAGACCGACCTCGGCGCCGTGGTGGAGCATGTCGCACGCCTGCGGCCCGACTACCTCGTCGTCGACTCGATCCAGGCGGTCGTGGCGCCCGACGTCGACGCCGCCGCCGGCTCGGTGGCGCAGGTCCGGGCCAGCGCGCAGCGCCTCGTCCGGCAGGCCAAGGAGCAGGGGGTCACCACCGTGCTCGTCGGCCACGTCACCAAGGAGGGCGGGCTGGCCGGTCCACGCGTCCTCGAGCACCTCGTCGACACCGTGCTGTCCTTCGGCGGTGAGCGCCACCACGCCCTACGGCTGCTGCGGGCGGTGAAGCACCGCTTCGGCTCGACGGCGGAGCTGGGCCTGTTCGAGATGACCGAGGGCGGTTTGGAGGCGGTGGCCGATGCCGGGCACCTGTTCCTCTCCGACCGGCGCCCGGGCGTGCCCGGCTCGGCCGTGGCGGTCGTGCTCGACGGGCGGCGCCCGCTCCTGATCGAGTTGCAGGCGCTCGTGGCGCCGTCCGGCGCCGGACGCCACACGGTCCAGGGCCTCGAGGCCGGCCGGCTCCACCTGCTGCTGGCCGTGCTCGACCGCCGGGCCGGGTTGCGCACCGCCGGCTCCGACGTCTACGCCCTGGCCGCGGGCGGCGCCCGCGTGCGCGACCCGGGCGCCGATCTGGCCCTCGCTCTCGCGGTGGCGTCGACGGCCACAGGCGTGCCGCTGCCGCCCGACCTGGTGGCGTGCGGTGAGGTGGGGCTCGGTGGTGAGCTCCGCCAGGTGCCGCAGCTGCAGAGGCGGCTGGCCGAAGCGGCGCGGCTCGGGTTCCACCAGGCGGTCGTGCCCGACTCCTCACCGTCGCTACCCGCCGGCATCCGCACCCGGCGGGCCCGCACGCTGGCCGAGGCCCTCACCGTCGCCGGCCTCGATCAGCGGCCGCGGGCGATGGCGAGGGCTCCGTGATTGGGTAGCATCGGCGCGTGCCCCACAGGCGGCATCTGGCACTGACCGATGCCTTGAAGGCGGTTGCCCCCGGCACGCCACTGCGGGAGGGCCTCGATCGCATCCTTCAGGGCAACCGCGGCGCGCTCATCGTGATCGGCGACGGGCCCGAGGTGCTGGCCATCTGCTCGGGTGGGTTCCTGCTCGACGCCGAGTTCACGCCGCAGCGGCTGTCGGAGCTGGCGAAGATGGACGGCGCCATCATCCTCGCCGCCGACGCCAGCCGCATCGCCCGCTCCAACGTCCACCTCGTGCCCAACCCGAACGTGCCGACCTCCGAGACCGGCACACGGCACCGCACCGCCGAGCGGGTGGCGCGCTCCATCGGCGTGCCCGTGATCTCCGTATCCGAAGACCAGCGGTCGATCGCCGTCTACCACGGCGACGTGAAGCATCCCATCGAGGCGTCGCCCCGCCTGCTCACCCGGGCCAACCAGGCCCTGCAGACCCTCGAGCGCTACAAGAACCGCCTCGACTCGGTGTCGGGGTCACTGTCGGCGCTCGAGGTCGAAGACCTCGTGACCGTCCGTGAGGTCATCACCGTCGTGCAGCGCACGGAGATGGTGCGGCGCATCGCCGCGGAGATCAAGGAGTACATCATCGAGCTGGGCACCGACGGCCGCCTGATCCACCTGCAGCTCGAGGAGCTGCTGGGCGGCGTGGAGGACGACCGGCGCCTCGTGATCAAGGACTACGTCCACAACGAGGAGGACTGGCACCTCAACGAGGCGATGGAGGCGCTGGGTGCGCTCAGCACCGAGGACCTCCTCGACATCAAGTCGGTCACGTCGGTCCTGCACCTCCCCGCCGAAGGGTCCGACATGGAGGTCGGCCTGCAGCCGCGTGGCTACCGGCTGCTGTCGAAGGTGCCCCGCCTGCCCGAGTCGGTGATCGAGCGGATCGTGGCCCACTTCGGCAGCCTGCAGAAGATCCTGCGGGCCACCGTCGACGACCTCGACGAAGTCGAGAGCGTCGGCGAGTCCCGGGCCCGGGCCATCAAGGAAGGTCTCTCCCGGCTGGCCGAAGCCAGCATCCTCGACCGCTACGGCTGAGCAATGGGCCAATCGAATTCCAGTTTGGCCTTCGTGGCCTTTACCTGGCACTCTGGAGTTCGTCCCCTGGTGTCTCGTTCTTGGGAGAGGTATGTCTTTCGATGTCGGTGACAAGGTCGTTTACCCTCACCACGGCGCGGCTGTCATCGAGAGGCGGGAGTGGAAGGACTGGTTCGGCGCTGACCGCGAGTACCTGGTCTTGAAGCTGGCGTACGGCGACCTCACGCTGAGCGTACCGGCGGACAACACCGAGGCCATCGGACTTCGCGAGGTCATCAACGACGAGGAGGTGGAAGAGGTCTTCGCCGTCCTTCGCAAGAAGGAGGCGCGGATGCCCACCAACTGGTCGCGACGCTTCAAGAACCACGTCGAAAAGCTGAAGTCGGGCGACATCTACCAGGTCGCCGAGGTCGTCCGGAACCTCTCGATCCGGGAGAAGGACAAGGGCCTCTCCGCCGGCGAGAAGCGGATGCTGACCAAGGCCCGCCAGATTCTCGTGTCCGAGCTCACGTTCGCCCTCGGGGTGGACGAGGAGGCGGCCGAGACCAAGCTGGACGAGGCCCTGCCGTAGCCCCCAAAAAAAAGGGCCGGCCTGAACGCCGTGACCGGCCTGCGTGGCCTGAACGCCGTGACGGTCCGACGAAGCGACCCGATCGATCGGAGCGGGGGCTCGGAGGCGAACAGGTCGAAGGCCGCCAGGCGGTGGCCGAACTGCTCCGGGCCGGGCGGCGGCGCGTCCGCGATGTCTGTCTCGCCGAGGACCTCGATCCGGCGCCGATCGTCGACGAGATCATCGAACTGGCCCAGCAGCGGCGGGTGCCGATCCGGCGTATCGCCCGGACCCGGCTGGACGGCGCGGCCCGCACGGGCGCTCCGCAGGGCGTGTTGGCGCACGCCGAGCCGCTCCCCGAAGCCGACTTCGACGACCTGATCAGGGTGCGGGCCGGGGCCGAGGGCCCGCCGCCGTTCCTGCTGGCCGTGGACGGCGTCACCGATCCCCAAAACCTCGGGGCCCTCCTGCGGACGGCGGAGGCCGCCGGCGCGACCGGCGCCGTGCTCCCGCGTCACCGGGCGGTGCACATCACCCCGGCCGTCACCAAGGCCGCGGCCGGCGCCGTGGAACGGCTACCGCTCGCCCTCGTCGCCGGGCTTCCCGCCGCCATCTCCCGGGCTCGCGAGCACGGCATCTGGGTGGTCGGCCTGGCCACCGAGGGTGGCGAGGACCTCTATGGGGTCCGGCTCGGCGACGGGCCGGTGATGGCGGTCCTCGGTGCCGAGGGGCGGGGGCTGGCCCGGCTGACGGCCCAGCGCTGCGACGTCCTGGCGACGATCCCGCTCCACGGCCGCATTCGGTCCCTGAACGTGGCGGCCGCTGGCGCCGTGGCGCTGTTCGAGCTGTCCCGGCAGCGCGCCGAGGCGGGTTTTCTTGCCTGACCATTGACACGCGGAGTGGGCAGTCGGTAGAAAGGGCACGTCGCCTCTAGGCAGATGTCACATACCGCGCGTTGCACCATCCGGGGAGCAAGCTGCATGTCGATGGTTCGGATGGGAGCGTCGCTACCAGAGATCACCGATGACGACCTGGTGGCGTTGTTCCATGGGGGGGAGGTACAGGCCCTCAACCTCCTCCTCGAGCGCTACCGCCGGTTCGCCCGTTCGAAGGCCCGGGGCTACTTCCTCGTCGGCGCCGACTTCGACGACATCGAGCAGGAGGGCATGATCGGGCTCTACAAGGCGGTGCGTGACTTCCGTCCCGACCGCCAGGCGTCGTTCCGCGCCTTCGCCGAGCTGTGCATCACGCGCCAGATCATCACGGCGATCAAGACCGCGACCCGCCAGAAGCACCAGCCCCTGAACCGCTACGTGTCGCTGTCGGGGCTCCGGGTCGTGGACGATCCGGGTGAGTGGTGGGTCGAGGAGCTGCTCGACGACCACCACGTGCCCGATCCGGCCGATGAGGTGGTGTCGTGCGAGCGCATGGCGGCCATGCGAGCGTCGATGGCGGAGATGTTGTCCACGCTCGAGGTCGACGTGCTGCGCCTCTACCTCGAGGGTCACTCCTACCAGGAGATCAGCGTCATGCTGGGCCGCCACGTGAAGTCGATCGACAACGCCCTGCAGCGCATCAAGCGCAAGCTCGAGGCGCACCTCACCGCCCGCGCCGCCGAAGAGCTCGCCGCCATGGCCGTCGCCTGACGGATCCGCCAGACGCGGCACCGAAGGTGCCGTCTTACGGCCGGCGTGGGGTATGCGCCCCACGCTTCGGAGGAGGCCGGGGTTGGGGTCCCCGGCCGGGAAAACAAACCCAGACAGAGCCGGTGGTCGGATTCGAACCGACGGCCTGGCGATTACAAGTCGCCTGCGCTACCAGACTGCGCCACACCGGCCTGCGGACATCTCGCCGCGTCGATGTGACAGGCTACTGACCTGATCCCTGACCTTGAAGAGTCGCCCAGCTTCTCGCTCGGATCCCGCGCGTGCGTACCA
>JBOGIC010000555.1:0-3652 GCA_050744985.1 Acidimicrobiales bacterium | reverse complement strand
GAGGCCATCCCTTCGATCGTCGACGCCTACGGCCTCGTGGAATCGGTCGAGGCGGCGGGAGAAGCGGTGCTGTCGGCGGCCCACTGGGCGCCGAACGCCTTCTGCACCGTCGGATCCGACGACTTGGCCGTGATGGGCTGGGATCACGCCAGCGCCATGCCGACCCGGTGGGAGTTCGGGGGAACCCTCGCGGCCTGGTCCGGTGGCGTGCTCGGGCAGGTGAACCACGCCGCCGCCCGGGCCTTCGTCGCAGGGTACGCAGATACACACGATGTGCCCGAGGGGCTCGGCCTCGGCATCTTTTCGTCCGCCGTCTGCACTTCGGGCAGCTGGCTCCTGTCCCGCATCCGAATCGCTCTGTTCAACTGCGATGCGGAGGCGCGGGAGCTGGCGGATCGGGCGGTCCCTTGGTTGCTAGCCGAGCCGCCCTCCCGTGCTTACTTTCAGGAGGTGTTGGCGGCCGCACAGCGATAGGTCCGGCAAGAAGAAGCGCGATGCGGGGTTCTCGGGAAGCTGCAATCCCAACGGCGATCGGTCATTGCGAACGGTCGGTCGGCGCGGACCGATCACCGACTTACGGACGTCCGGCCCGCGAAATTCGCCGCAACGGTAGGCCGGTGCCGACAGGCTGGGGTCCTTATGTCGGAGGGCCCCACAATCTCCTACCTGATCTGCGGCAGCCAGCGTTCCGGGACGACCCTGCTGGCCACTGCCCTCGCCTCGACGGGCGTCGCTGGGCGTCCGGAGGAGTACTTCCTCTCGGTGGACGAGAAGAAGATGCCCGAATGGCGGTGCTGGGAGCGGGGCCCCTTCGGGGTAGCCCACGGTGCCACCAGCCGAGAGGACTACCTACGGATCGTCAGTCGGCTCGGCACCACCCCGAACGGCGTATTCGGCTCCAAGCTGCACTGGAACAACGTGCCGTGGGCCGTGGCCAAGTTCCAGGAGCTGCCTCGTTTCGCCGGCCTCTCACGCGCCGGAGTGCTGCATCGGGCGTTTCCTGGCCTTCAGGCCGTCCACCTGACTCGGCGGGATCGAGTGGCCCAGGCGGTCTCCTGGGCTCGGGCGGCCAGAGACGGGGTCTGGACCGACTGGGTCGACCGCCCCTCTCCGGTCCGGCCTCCTCCACCGCAGTACGACGCCACCTTCATCGCCAACCTGGAGGGCCTCATCGCCGAGGGCGAACGGGGATGGCGCGAGCTGTTCGTTGAGCTGGGAGTCGAGCCGCTCGACCTGGAGTACGAGGAACTGGTCACCGACGACCGCTTGGATGTCGCCGTCCGGCGCGTGCTCGACCACCTCGGCATCAACCACGCCCAGATCGGGCCGGTGCGACCCGGCACCCGCCGACTGGCGGACGGCGTCAACGAGGAATGGGCGGCGCGCTACCGGTCCGAGACCGCCGCTCCCTGATCGTCACGATGTAGAGCATCGTCGGCTGGGTGCGCGAGCGCTTCCGCCGCCAGGGCCAGCGCCGTCATTTCGCGAATGAACGGCGCCTTCCCGCTTCGGTACGTGTCACGACGGTCGGGGTCGGCTCCATGGGGGCTAGCCCAGCTCTCGTTCGGAGCGGGAAGCGAGCGGCGGCGAGGCCGTCGGCGGCCTCACCCGTGGCCCCGCCGGGGCCCACGGTTCAAGGCAACAGGCGGGACTGGAGGAAGCCGACCAGCTTGGCGTCCGAACCTCGCGTTCAGCATCGAAGGGGACTCGCACGGCGGCGAAGGGGTGGTCGCAACTACGCACGGAGCTCTGGCCTCCTGCCAGTATGCGCGGGTGAAAACGGCGCCGGCGGTTCAGCCCGAGAACACGGCCATCGATTGGCTGCTCGCCTGTCCGGAGCCGGCGGTCCGCCGCCTAGCTCGCCGAGACCTCCTCGGTCAGATCGCCGACGAAGACGTGTTGGCTGGTCCATGGGTGCGGGCGCTGCTCGGCGACGACGAACCGGAAACCGCGCTCAGGCCGCACCCGTACTCGAAATGGGACGGAGCGCACTGGCGACTGGTGTCGCTGGCTGAGCTCGAGGTCCCTGCGGACGAGCCGCGCCTCAGACCCATGGTCGAGCGCGTCCTTGGTTGGCTTCGAGGTCCGCAGCGAACCGCTCGCCTTCCCGTGGTCGCCGGCAAAGTCCGTCGATGCGCCTCCCAGGACGGCAACGCGCTCGCTGTGTGCGCTCGACTCGGCCTGGCCGACGATGACCGGGTTCGAGCCTTGGCCGCGTCGCTGCACAGTTGGCGCTGGCCGGACGGAGGATGGAACTGCGACCGCCGCGAATCGGCCAGGGGTTCTTCGTTTCACGAGACCCTTCCGCCCATCTGGGGACTCCACGAGTACGCCAGGGCCACCGGATCGAGTGAGGCCCGAGAGGCGGCGCTCGCAGCGGCAGAGTTGCTTCTCGAACGTCGCCTGTTTCGCCGCCGTCGTGACGGCTCTACCATCCACCGATCCTGGGTCGCCCTCCACTACCCGCCGTACTGGCACTACGACGTGCTCCAGGCGCTCCTCGTGCTCGGCCGACTCGGGCTGCTCGACGATCCCCGGGTGGCGGACGCGCTCGCTGTTCTCGTAGCGACGCAGCTGCAGGACGGTAGATGGCGACCCGGCGGATGTTGGTGGCGACCGCCCGGATCGCCGCGGGCAGTCGAAGTCGTGGACTGGGGCCGGTCGGGGCCCAACTACATGCTGACGTTGAACGCCCTCCGCGTCCTGACAATCGCCGGTCGCACCCGGGCGTAGGGTCACGTCGGATGAAGTCAATTGGGTGGAGAGCCTGGGCCGTACCTTCGATGCAGCCTTCGGACTGCTCGAAGCGGCGATCCGGGACTGCACCGACGAGCTCTGGGAATCGAGCATGTGCGAGGTCCCGGTCGCGGATGCCCACAAGGTGTACGGCCCCGACGGAGACCTCGTCACCGACCCCGTCTCGCGCCGTGCGCTGGCCCAGCGCTGGTCGACGCCGTGGGGCGTGGCCTGGCACGCGCTCGAAGTGCTGGACTACGACCTCACCGGCGGGTTCGCTCCGTGGTCGCCACCGCCTCCCTTGACTGGGAAGGCGCATTGGCGGGACCTGACAACGTTGCCCACGGCATGGTCGCGCTCCGATCTGCTCGGGTGCCTCCACCACTGCCGTCAGCGGGTGCGACACGCTGGAGGGCATGACGGACGAGAAGGCGGCGACCCCCACGCCCCCGGCTCACCGGTACCGCGGCCAACCATTTGCCTGGGTCCTGACCGCCATCCCCCGGCCACACGATCGAGCACGCGTCGCAGATCAGGCAGTTCATCACCCGCCGCCGGCACAGCCCCGCACCGCCAGGCGCCTCCAAACGCTGCCCCCCCGGTCTGGAAGCTCGCCGTTCCGCCTCTGCGCTCCCGCCGAGACCCGCCACTGGGTGATGCCAGCGGCGTTAAAAGGGGTTCAACTCTTGAAGCATGCCAGTTAAAACCGCGTGGATCGTCGTGCACCGGTGACTGCGACAGCTTTAGTACCCGCCCTGACCAGCACTTTTGTGCGCTGAGTGCCGATGAGGTGGAGACGACCGGACTCGAACCGGCGACCCCCTGCTTGCAAAGCAGGTGCTCTAGCCAACTGAGCTACGTCCCCTGGCCTGCTACTTCATCCCCAAGGTGCCTCCTACCAGCCCCCTTCGCGAGT
>JBOGIC010000554.1:0-6431 GCA_050744985.1 Acidimicrobiales bacterium | reverse complement strand
CGACCATCGTCGGCGCATCGACCTCGTGCTCGAAGGCGTACCGGCGGCCCTCGAGCGTCGTGAACGCCTCGGTCGTGGCGAACGCCTCCCGCCACTCGCCGGTGCGGTACCGGGGGGCGTCCGCGTAGGGCTCGGTGATGTCGGCGAGCCGGTTCACCCATTCGACGGTGCGGTCCCGCACGTTCCACAGCATCGCCAGGCCGCCCTGAGGTCGCAGGACCCGGTGGATCTCGTCCAAGGCACGCGCCCCGTCGAACCAGTGAAACGCCTGGGCGACGGTCACCGCGTCGGCCGTGCCGTCCCCGAGGGGGATCGCCTCGGCCGTGCCCTCCACCGCCTCGACCTCGGGCAGGACCCCGGCCAGCTCGGCCCGCATCTCGGCCAGCGGCTCCACGCCCACAACACGGGCGCCGCTCGGAACGAGTAAACGGGTCAGCTTTCCGGTGCCCGCCGCGAGGTCGAGGACGGTGCGCCCCGGCCAGAGCCCCAGGAGATCGACGACATCCGCCACCGCCTCCGCCGGGTACGCCGGCCGGGCCCGCTCGTAGGCCGGTGCGGTGGTGGCGAACCCGTGGGCGGCCCGGTGCAGCAGAGGCGGGCCCTTAATGCAGCGCCAGCTGAGTGGCGTTGGTGGCGACCACGATCACGTAGAGGGCGGCCACGGGCATCAGCAAGCTGGAGACCCGGCGGCGGCTGGCGGCGGCGATGGCGGCCACCACGATGAACGCCGCCACAGCGACCTTGACGTGCGCCAGCATCCCGTTCTCGATGAGCCAGCCCGACAGGGGGTTGAGCTCCACGCCGCCGCGCGCCAGCGACATCTGGGTCGTGATGACATCGGCAACGTTGAGTAGCAGTATCGCCACCACTAGCATGGAACGGAGCCAGAGCTCCCTCGGCTCTTCCCAGATCTGCAACTCAGCGACTCGCACTCGGCCCCAGCCTCCTCGGGTCGTGTCAATAGGTCATTCGACTCATTGTGGACCGGTTCCGGCGCCTTATGCCAGCCCTGTGCGCGTTTTTCCCACCACGGGCGGTAGTTATTCGCGAGCACCGATGATCGAGCTGGGCCTCCGCAACGATGTCTACCGGCGCCCCCTCGCCACCGCGCTCGACCGGCTCGGGCTCGGGCCCGGATGGCGCTGCGTCGACGTGGGCGCCGGCAGCGGCGACGTGAGCGTCGCCCTCGCCCGGGTGGTGGGCCGGGACGGCCGCGTCTACGCCGTCGACCTCGACCCGCGGGCACGAGACGCCGTGGCCGAGGCGGCCGCCGCCCACAGCCAGGTGGTCGCCATCACGCAGGCGGGCGAGGACCTCCTCCTGCCCGAGCCCGTCGACCTCGCGTTCTGCCGGTTCCTCCTCATTCACGTGCCCGAACCGCGGCTGGTGTTGCAGCGCATGGCCGAGGCGGTGCGGCCCGGCGGGTGGGTCGTCGCCCAGGAGCCGGTCACCTCCGCCGGCCGGGTCGGCGGAGCGCCGCTGTCCATGCCCGGGGCCCGCCACCCCGACGTGGGCGCCGTCCTCCCTGCGCTGGTGCGGGATGCCGACATGGAGATCCTCGACGCCTGGGCCGAGTCCCAAGTCGGCGCCGGCCCCGGCCCGGTGCGGGACTACCTCACCGACCTGACCGGCGCCGATCCCGGCTTCGACCCCGTCGTCCTGCCGCCGCTGGTGACCGTGATCGCTACTCGACGGTGAGGTCGCGCAGGTAGAACCAGTAGGTGCGCCAGCGGACGACGCCGCGCACCGGAAGGCCGACCAGGTGCCAGAACATGCGTTGGGACTCCACCGCGCCCCGGAGCGGGCCGAGCTTGTCCCGCTTGGTGCGGTGGGTGACGCCGGGCATGATCCGGACGGTCGACGGCAACCGGCCCTCGGCGATCACCCCGTTGATCATCACCTCGATGTCGTAGCCGCGGCGCTTGCGGGGAGGGACGGCGTCCCAGACCCAGCGCGGGATCACGCGCTCGCCGCTGGTCGGCGGGAACCGCAGGACCAGCGGGTTCCAGAACCGCCCGTAGTCGAACGAGCCCAGCGACATCGCCGCCCGGCCCTCGGCGAACGGCCGGCAGACGGCGTCGAGGTGCGCGGCCGTGAGCCCCAGGCAGTCGGCGTCACAGAACAGGATGGCGTCGGCCCCGCTCGCCGCCACCCCCGCCTCCAACACCGCCGCCTTCCCGCGGCCATCGCCCCACTCCCGGCGCACGACCTTGGCGCCGGCGGCGATGGCAAGTTTGCCCGTGCCGTCGGTCGACCCGTCGTCGACGACGATCACTTCCGACGTGTACCGGCAGCCCCGGCACGCCCCGACGACGGCGGCCACCGTGGCCGCCTCGTTCCGGGCCGGAATTACGGCGTCGATGCTGGGCGTCAACCGAGCTTGGCGCGGAGGAACTCGAGGGTGCGAACCCACGCCAGGTGGGCGGCGTCCTCGTCGTAGGCGTCGGGCCGGGCGTTGTCGAAGAACGCGTGCCCGACGCCGGGATAGGTGAACAACCGCACCTCCTTGCGCCGGGCCTCGAGAGCCTCCTGCAGGGCGACGGCCGCGTCGGGCGAGGGCGAGTCGTCCTTCTCGCCGTAATGGCCCTCCACTGCCGCCTCCAGACGATCCCAGTCGGGCGGCATGCCCGACGACGGGATGCCGTAGAACGGCACCACGGCCCGCACCTGGTCGGGGCGGAGCGTGCCGAGCCACAGAGCCTGGCCGCCACCTTCCCCGAAGCCGATCACGCCCAGGCCGTGCCCGCGCACGGACGGGTGGGCCACCAGGTAGTCGACGGTGGCGGAGAGGTCCTGAGAGGCGCGGCCCATCTCCTGCGAGATGCCGGGCGTGAGGGCGGTGAACCCTTCGGCGGCCAAACGGTCGCACACCTCCGGCAGGTGGGGTGCGAGCACGATCAGGCCCAGGCCGGCACCCTCGCCCGTGGCGACGTACCCGCGGATCGTCGTCCCGGCGCTCGGGAACGAGACCGCCTCACCCACGGCAGAGCTCCGGCGCCGGCGGGCAGGTCGGCCGGGCCAGGGTGTCGGCCACGGGCAGGACGCCGGTCGGGCCGGCGACGGCGTCGATCCACCCGATCGGCACGACCTCCTCGGTCTGGGCCCATGCCGGTCCGGCCCGGTCGGCCAGGCGTTCCTCGAGGGCGTACCAGAGCGGGCCGGGCAACAGCCGGCCGACGCCGGCGACGACCCACACCGGTACGCCGAGCTGTCGCGCCACCGCCGCGACCGCGGCCGACCCGGCCAGAGCCACCACGCCGCCCTCACCGAGCGCGACGGCGTCGAGCAGCACGAGCCCGGCCGTGGCCACGGCGGCGGCGCCCCCGGACTCGGGCACGACCGACGCGTCGCTCCCCGCCCGGCGCAGCCATCCCGCCAGCTGGCCGCCTTCGTCCATCGAGTCCACAGCCAGCACGCGGGTGTCGCCCCGCCGTACGAGCGCGTCTCCCGCCTGCTCGGGCCAGCCCACGACGACCACCGTCGTGTCGTCGGGGAGGGCGGCGGCCAGCACCGCGGCCGTCGGGTCCTCGGCCAGGTCGTCACCCGCCTGCCACGCTTCGCGGGCCGGGTCGGTCGCGGCGAGCACCCGGGCCGCTACCCACCACACGGGCGCGCACGCCGGCTGGCGGTCGACGAGGCGCCGGCAGGCCGTGACCAGGGCGGCCGGCTGCCCGGCGAAGGAGGCCAATGCTGATGCGGACTCCCGCGCCAGGACGCCGGGGTCCTCCCGACCGGCGCGCGCCACCATGCGCAGCCGCTCGATCGGGTGCATCACGTCACAGGCCCGGCTTCCAGATCATCAGGACCAGGATGAGCACCAGGTTGAGGTTGAGCAAACCACCGACGAGCGCCGCCCGCTGGCCCCGGCTCTCCAGCTCGGCCACCTGGGGCGGCGAACCACCGGCGGCCGCACCCGGCGGCGGGCCCTCGGCCAGCTCGGCCAGCAGCTGGCCCATCTTGCGCAGGTTGGGCTGGTGGATGGCGTGCACGACGCCGATGGCGACGATGTAGAGGAGCAGCGAGAGCGAGATCCACATCTGGCTGAACTTCCACACGTCGTCGGACACGAGGATCAGCAGGATGCCGAACACCGGCACCGAGTAGATGATCCAGGTGGCGTAGGTACTCAGGACGGTGTAGGTCGCATCGAAGATGGCCAGCCCCTCCTTGCCGCGGCGCGACCGGGCTTGGGCGGCGAAGGCCGGCGCCAGCAGCGTCGGCCCGAAGCCGGCGATAGCGGCGAGGATGTGCAGCAGAAGAACGAACTTGTAGACGCCGCTGCTCAGACCCATGCCGTCCTCTTTCCTCTCAGTCGCCGTGTGGCTGGAAAGATAGCGGTCCACTTCGATGCGAACTCGTCCTCCCGGCTAACTTTCGCCGCCGTGGCCACGAACCCACCGCCCGACCTCGTCCTCACGCCGATCTCGGGCTCGGGCCGGCCGGTCAAAGGCTGGCTGACGACGTTCCCGCTGTTCTTCGTCGCCGTCGACCCCCGTAACGAGCGCAGCGCGTGGCTCGTGCCGACGGCGGCCCGGATCCTGACGAACTACGACCAGGCCGACTGCCGGGTGGCCTGGCTCGCCGCGGGCGAAGCCGACCAGGCCCGGCGCCTCCTGGGGCGCTGGGCGCACGACATCCTCACCTTCGTCGATCCCGACATGGTCGCGGTGAAGGCCTTCGGTTTGTCGTCGCTGCCCGCCGCCGTGCACCTCGGGATGGACGGTGCGATCGTCAACTGGGTCGAGGGATGGGACCCGCCCGGCTGGCGGGCGCTCACCCAGGAGCTGTCGCGCCTCGCCGGGTGGAGCCACCCTGTGATCCCCGGGCCCCGGGACCCGGCCCCGTTCGCGGGCGCGCCGCTCCGGCCGGCATGAAGCAGCAGCGAGAGCGACGCGGGGGGAAGGCCCTGACGGGTCAGGCCCCGGTTTGCGCCGAGGCCTGATCGCCAGGGGTGAGGGTCAACGCCGCCAGCACCAGCAGGGCGGTGGGGGCGGCGCGTAGGTCGCCGGCGATCCAGGTGGAGCGACGCACAACCGCCACGCCGTCGGACACCGAACGAGGGACTCTCCTCCGGCGCAACTCCGTCGCGAGCATCTGTCCGTCTACCACCATCGGCTGGCTCCCCTTCGCCTCACCGGGAACAGCCTCCGCCTTCGGTCCTGTGGAGCACAAGAAGGGAAAACCTGGGGGAAACCCGGACGTACAGCCCCGGGTCTTCAGTCCGTCGGCGGCGGCTCACCGACCATCCGGGTGACGTCGAGCGCGTCGTCCAGCTCCGCCGGCGTCATCAGGCCCCGCTCGAGCAGGACCTCGCGAGGTGTGCGGCCCGTGCGGACCGCCTCCTTCACCACCTCGGCCGTCACCTCGTAGCCGAGCCGGGGGGCGATGGCGGTGGCGATGGCCGGTGACGACTCGGCGTAACGGCGGCACCGCTCGACGTCGGCCTCGATGCCGCGGACGCAGCGCTCGGCCAGCGCGCGCGACGCCGCCGCCAGCAGGCGGATCGACTCGAGCAGGTTGCGGGCCATGACCGGCATGGCCACGTTCAGCTCGAAGTTGCCCGAGGCCGCGGCGAACGCGACGGCGGCGTCGTTGCCCACGACCTGGAAGGCCACCTGGCAGACGATCTCGGGGATCACGGGGTTGACCTTGCCGGGCATGATCGAGCTGCCGGCGAGCAGGGCCGGGAGACGGATCTCGGCGAGGCCGGCGGCGGGCCCGCTGTTCATCCAGCGCAGGTCGTTGGCGATCTTGAGCAGGGAAACGGCGAGGGTGCGCAGGGCGCCCGACGTCTCCACCAGCGCATCGCGGCCGCCCTGGGCCTCGAAGTGGTTGCGAGCCTCGGTCAGCGGCAGCCGCAGGTCGGCCGCCAGCCGGTTGACGACCGCCGCCGCGAAACCCGGTGGGGCGTTGATGCCCGTGCCCACGGCGGTACCGCCGAGGGGCAGCTCGGCCAGGCGCGGGACGGCGGCCCGCAGCCGGTCGATCCCGTTGGCCACGGCGGCGGCGTACCCGCCGAACTCCTGGCCGAGAGTGACGGGCGTCGCGTCCATGAGGTGCGTACGGCCTGCCTTGACCACGCCGGCGAACTCGATCGCCTTGTCGCCGAACGCCTGCGCCAGCCGGTCGAGGGCCGGGATGAGGTCGTGGAGGACGCCGGCGAGGGCGGCGATGTGGATGGACGACGGCACCACGTCGTTCGAGGACTGGGAGGCGTTCACGTCGTCGTTGGCGTGCACGCTGCGCCCGAGCCGCTGGCCCGCCAGCGTCGCGACGACCTCGTTGACGTTCATGTTGGTGTTGGTGCCCGAGCCGGTCTGGAACACGTCGATCGGGAAGTGCTCCGCCCACTGGCCGTCGGCGACCTCGGTGGCGGCCTCGGCGATCGCCTCGGCGGCATCGACCGCCACGACGCCGAGCCGGCCGTTCTC
>JBOGIC010000553.1:0-3584 GCA_050744985.1 Acidimicrobiales bacterium | reverse complement strand
GTCCTCCTGGGCTACATCGCCGGGGGCTCGTACAAGCGCATCGAGCACTACGCCGGCCAGGCCGGCCTCGTGCTGCTGGTCCTCGTCGTCATGGTGGGATCGGTCGCCGCCCTGGGCCGGTGGGTCTCGCGCCACCCCGAGGAGGTCCGGTCCTTCGGCCGCCGGCAGATGGCTCGGCCGATCCCGGCACGCATCCACCGCCGCTTCCACGCCCAGCTCGACTTCCTCGGCCGGCGGCTGAAGCCTGGCCAGGTGCTGGGCCTCGCCCTCACGATCGAGCTCATCGCCCTGGGCCTGGCGGCGTGGCTGTTTGGAGTCGTGGTGGACGACGTGCTGTCGGGCAACGGCATCGCCCAGTTCGACCGCCCGATCTCGACGGCGCTGGGCGAGCATCAGGTGGACTGGTTGACCGACGTCATGCGGGGCATCTCCGCGCTCGGCTCGGTTCCGGTGCTCATCGGTCTGTGTGCGGTCGCCGGGCTGGTGGCCCGCCGCGTGACCTCCAGCTGGACGCCCATGCTCATCCTCGGCGCCGCGCTGGCGGGTGGCATCTTCCTGTCCGAGGCCGTCCGGCCCTTGGTCGACCGGGTGCGGCCGCCACTGTTGAGTGGTGACTCCGTCCTCGACTCCACCTTCCCGTCGACCCGCGCCGCCCAGAGCGTCGCCGCGTACGGGGCGATGGCCTACGTGGCCGCCGGCTGGCTGCGCAACTGGTCCAGGCGGGTCGCCGTCTGGACCGGGGCCGTCGTGCTGGTGCTGCTCATCGGGTTCAGCCGCCTCTACCTGGGCGCGCAGTGGACCACCGACGTGCTCGGAGGCCTCGGCCTCGGCGCGGTCTGGCTCGGCGTGGTGTTCGTGACGACCAGTGCCGTGCAGGGCGCGTGGCAACGGCACCGGCGCCCGGCGTCGCCGGTTACGGTGGCCTCATGAGCCCGCTCGGACCGCTGGTCGCCTTCCTCGGGTGCACCGACCTCGAGCGGGCACGCGAGTTCTACGTGGAGACCGTCGGGCTTGTGTTGGTCGATCAGGTGCCGTCCGCCTGTGTCTTCAACGTCCACGGCACGATGCTGCGCGTCACCAAGGTGGCCGAGGCACCTCGCGCCGGCCATACCGTCCTCGGTTGGGACGTGATCGACATCGCGGAGGCGATGAGCGACCTACGGGAGCGGGGTGTGGAGTTCCGGCGGTACGAGGAACTGGACCAGGACGACGACGGCGTGTGGACGACGCCGCGCGGCGACCGCGTCGCCTGGTTCGAGGACCCCGACGGCAACGTGCTGTCGCTGGCGCAGTTCGCCCCGCCTCAGGACCCGTCCGCCGAGTAGGGACGTCGTCCCGCTCATGTACTGGCTGCTGTTCTACGACTACGTCGACGACATACTCGAACGGCGCGCCCCGTTCCGCGAGGCGCACCTGGCCCTCGCCGGGGCCGCCCACGAGGCGGGCACGTTGCTGATGGCCGGGGCGCTGGTCGACCCGCCCGACGGCGCCGTGTTCGTGTTCCGCACCGACGACCGGTCGGTGGTCGAGGACTTCGTGCGCCACGACCCGTACGTCGACGCCGGCCTGGTGACGGCGTGGCGGATCCGGTCGTGGACCGTCGTCGTCACGTGAAAAGCTGATCCCATGGGCGACGCCGGTCTGACTGCTCCCACCTCGATCCCCGCGCCACGGCGGCTGTGGTCCGACGCCGAATGGGAACGGCTCCGGAAGGGCGCGTCCAGCGGCGACTGGTCGGCCTCGGTCGCCGGTGACCGCCTCTCGCTCGCCGAGGCGGGCACCGACGAGGTCCTCTACGAGGCGCGGTTCCGTCGCGAGCTGGCCGGGTGGAAGATCATCTCGGCCGAGGTCGAGAGCGACCCGGGCAGCTACGTCCCCGGCAGCGAGGAGAAGGAATCCGAGAGACTCCAGTCGATCCTCGAACGCCTGGTGGGCTGACGCCGCTGAGCCCCCCGCTGGCTTACCAGAACGACGGTCGGCTGCGTCACGCTTACCAGAACGACGGTCGGCAACCTCAGGCCGACGCGACCACGCTGACGCTGCGCAGCCTGTTGGCCGCGTCGAGCGCGGCGATCTTGTAGGCCTCGGCCAGCGTCGGGTAGTTGAAGACGGTTCGCACGAGGTCGTCGACGGTGCCGCCCGCGCTCATGATCGCCTGGCCGACGTGGACGATCTCGGTGGCGCCGGTGCCGAAGATGTGCACACCGAGGAGGCGGCGGTCGAGCGACGAGACGAGAAGCTTCAGCATGCCGTGGGAGTCGCCCAGGATCTGGCCCCGCGCCAGCTCGCGGTACCGGCAGATGCCGACCTCGTAGGGCACCGCATCGCCGGTCAGCACGTCCTCGGTCCTGCCCACGAAGCTGACCTCGGGGATCGTGTACACGCCGATCGGCAGGAGATCGGACAGCACGCCGGCCGGTTCCCCCACGGCGTGGTGCGCGGCGATACGGCCCTGCTCCATCGCGGTCGCCGCCAGGGCGGGGAAGCCGATCACGTCCCCGACGGCGTAGATGTGGTCCACCGACGTCTGGAAGAACTCGTTGACGGCGATGCGCCCCCGTTGGTCGGCGGACAGGCCGGCGGCATCGAGGTTGAGGCCCTCCGTCTGGCCTTGCCGTCCCGCGGAGTAGAGGACGACGTCGGCCGGTATCCGCTTGCCACTGGCCAGGAGGGCGATGGCCTGGCTGCCGTGGCGTTCGACGGCGCTGACGTGCTCGTTGAATCGGAAGGTCGTCCCGAGGTCGCGCAGGTGGTACCGGAGCGCGTCGACGATCTCGTCGTCGCAGAACTCCAGCATCTTCGGGCGTCGCTCGACGACGGTCACCCGGGTGCCGAGGGCGGCGAACATCGAGGCGTACTCGACGCCGATGACGCCCGCACCGACGACGACCATGGACGTGGGGATGTGGTCGAGGGCGAGCAAACCGTCGGACTCGATCACGGTCCGGCCGTCGAAGTCCACGTTGTCGGGGCGAGCGGGGCGCGTCCCGGTGGCGATCACGATGCGGTCGGCCCGGATCGTGGTCTCGGCGCCGTCCGAGCCCCGCACGGCAACGACGTCCGGGGCCACGAACCCGGCCGAGCCGCCGATCATCGCGACGTGGTTGCGCGTGAGCTGATCGCGGATCACGTCGGCTTCACGTGAGACGACGAAGGACGTGTGGGCCACCAGATCCGCGACGGTGATGTCGTCCTTGACGCGGTAGCTCTGCCCGTAGAGCTCACGGTGGCGAAGGCCGGTCAGATGGACGACGGCCTCGCGCATCGTCTTGGACGGGATGGTGCCGGTGTGAAGGCAGACGCCCCCGACCGCATGGAACCGTTCGACGACCGCCGCCCGGCGACCCAGCTTGGCGGCCGCGATCGCAGCCTTCTGCCCGCCCGGGCCGCTTCCGATTGCCAGCAGGTCGAACGATTCCGTGATCATCCCTCACACGATCGAACACGCCCAAGATCAGGACTGGGTTACGAACAGGCGAGCTCCACGGTAACTCTCGGGGACAACTCGACAGTTCCGCGGATGTTCCGCTCATGGTCAAGCGCCCGGCCGGTCGCTGAGGTCGTCGCGGGCCACGGTGCTCGAC
>JBOGIC010000552.1:0-6331 GCA_050744985.1 Acidimicrobiales bacterium | reverse complement strand
GGGTCGAGGTCGTCGACGCGGCCGGTGCGCCCGATCACCTGCCGCGCTGCGACCTGGTCGTCGACGCCGCCTACGGCACCGGCTTCCGCGGCGACTACGACGCCCCTGACCCCGCCGGCGCGCCCGTCCTGGCCGTCGACATCCCCTCCGGCGTCAACGGCCTGACCGGGGAGGCAGGGGCCGGCGCGGTGCGGGCCGTGCGCACGGTCACCTTCGCCGCCCTGAAGCCCGGTCTGCTGCTCGGGCGTGGTCCTGAGCTGGCCGGCGAGGTCGCGGTGGCCGACATCGGGCTCGACACGTCAGGGGCCACGGCCTCGGTGGTGGAGACCCACGACGTCCGGGCGTGGCTCCCGCCGATCTCGCGGGAGTCGCACAAGTGGAGGACGGCGTTGTGGGTCGTCGCCGGGTCGCCGGGCATGACCGGTGCCGCCCATCTGTGCTCCCGCGCCGCCATGCGGTCGGGTGCGGGCACCGTGCGGCTGGGGATCCCCGGCGTAGCGGCGGATCCGCGGTTCCTCGAGGTCGTGGGGCGGACGATCCCGGCCACCGGATGGGCCGACGCCGTCATCGAGGACGCCGAGCGGGCCAAGGCGATGGTCGTCGGGCCCGGGCTCGGCCGCATGGACAGCGCCCGGGACGACGTCCGGCGCCTCCTCGAGCGCTCGCCCCTCCCCACCCTGGTCGACGCCGACGGGCTGTTCGCCCTGGGCGCGGCCGATGACGCGGCGGGCATGCTCGGCGGCCGCACGGCGCCGACCGTCCTCACGCCCCACGACGGCGAGTTCACGCGGCTGTGCGGCGCCCGGCCCGGCCCGGACCGCCTGGGCGCCACCCGCGACCTGGCCAAACGGCTGAGCGCCACCATCCTGCTGAAGGGCTCGACGACGATCGTGGCCGGCCCCGACGGCCGGGTGCTGTTCAGCACCGCCGGCGACGCCCGGCTGGCGACCGCCGGCACCGGGGACGTGCTCAGCGGGGTGATCGGGGCCTTCCTGGCCCAGGGCATGGATCCCCTCCGAGCGGCGGGCGCAGGCGCCCACGTGCACGGCGAAGCCGGGAGGAGGGGCTGGAGCAGGGGGCTGGTGGCCGGTGATCTCCTGGACGCCATTCCCGCCGTGCTCGCGGGCTTGGGGGAGTGAACCCGCCCGGGCTCCGGCCCGGTGACAAGGCGTGTGATCGTGGCTGAGGGCCCGCCAACGAACAAGTAAGGCAAGAGGAGGCGTCAGTTCGCCTCGGGAATCCTCGGCTCTAGGAGAACCACCAGCGCTTTCGGACCTCGCCACGCGAACTGACGCCTCCTCTTCCGCGCGGGTTGTTCGTTGGCGGTCCCTGAGGGTGGGGGTCAGCCGCCTCACGAGGCTCGATCAGTTGCCTTGGGGGTGGGCAGGGAGGGCGGGAGCCCGGGCGGGCCGACCGTTACGACCCACTCGGATGTATAACCGGGCGGGCCGGGTTCAAACGGTCTTCAAGACGCCGGCAGTGGCGGGTTCTGGAGGCAGCCCGCCTCCCGCCCGAGGTAGCGCAGGCCTTCCTTGTCGGGCGGCCGGTACTCCGCCGGCCGGGAGGTCTGCTCGGCGCTCTCCGGGTACATGATCGCCCCCTTGTCGCGGGTGTGCCCGAGGCCGATCACGTGAGCCAGCTCATGGAGGATGATCCGCCCCCACGTCACCCCTTCTGGCCCGATCGCGCCGGTGCCCGTGCCGATAGGCGGCCCGAAGCCGCCCTGCAACGGCGTGTTGTTCTCACGGTTGGTCACCGCGTCGACGTTCAGGCTGAGGACGCCCGAGACGATCATGTCGCTCACGCGGGACCCGATCCCGTAGCCCACGGACTGGATCTCCGGGTTGGGGCCCTGGTTGCCGAAATGGCTCCACGTGACGAGGATCGGCGCCCACCGCTGGCCGTACCGGGTGGGCTGGTAGGGGTTGCGCCGGAGGTTGGTCTCGTCGGTGAGGCCGTCGTCCACGAACGTGATGCCAGTGACCTCGGACAGGCGCGCGAAGCCCTCGCGCACGTCGGCCGCTCCCGTCGGCGGGGCCAGGGCCGCGTTCTGCACGTAGTGGACCGGATCGCACGGGTTGAACCGGAGCGGCGTACACCGGTCGCCCTTGACATAGAGGAACGAGTACGTGTTGGGCAGGTTGGGGATGTCCTCCGGCCGCAGCCCGCTGACACCCCGCGGGTCGGTGTGGTTCTCGGCCGGGCACGACGCCAGCGCCGACGGGGCGTCAACCGGATTGGCCGTCTGCTCGGAGTCTCCCCCCGACGCCGCCAGGGCGGCGACCACGAGGCCGATCACGACCGCGCCGACGACGACCCCGGAAACTACGAGCCGGCGGCCCGTGACGGCGGCCGGCACCCGGCGGCGACCGGGGGTCTGCACGGCGTCACCCACCTCGGGCGTGGCCTGGAGGGTGAACGGCAGGTCGCGGTCGGGGCCCCGGAACGGGCGCCCCCGGGGGCTCACCTCCACGGTGGCGACTCCGGCGCGGCCCGGGGCGGCCACGACGGTGGTGGGAGTGATCGCGATGTCGAGGTCGTCGGCGTCGACCACCGTGAGGTTCACCGACACCGGGGAGTTGCCGCGGTTGCCGACGCTGAGCTGGTGGGTGCTGGCGCCCGAACCGGTCACCTCGGCCGGCTCGAGGGTCGTGGACAGCGCACTGAACGGCGCCACGGTGAGGACGCCACGGCCCACGACCTCGGCGCGGCCGTCACCCGACACAGCCTCCAGCTCGTAGGGCAGCGGTCCCGCCGCGGGGAGCGAGGCGCGGGGTAGCCGGAAGCCGAGCCGGGCGACGGCCGTCTCCCCCGCAGCCACGTCGACCGACGCGGGCACGACGTAGGCGTACGGCTTGGCGTCACCGGCGACGCACAGCTGCACGCTCTCGGCGGCCTGACCGTCGTTGCGCACCGACACGTCGAACACCGCCGATCCGCCCGGTTCGACGATCGGGGCACCCTCCCCCAGCGAAACAATGACCCCCATCCGCCCGCCAGGGTACCCACGGCCCTGCTCCAACGGGCGTCGATAATCCCTTCGGCCACTATCATCGGCCTGTGGGGCGGGTCCTGGCCGAGGTCGAGCAGGAGGCGCTGGCCTGCACGCGGTGCGTACTCTGCAAGGGCCGCACGAATGTGGTGTTCGGCGTGGGCGACCCGCAAGCCGACCTCATGTTCGTCGGCGAGGGCCCCGGCCAGCAGGAGGATCTCCAGGGCGAGCCGTTCGTCGGCCGGTCGGGCCAGTTCCTCGACCGCCTGATCCTGGAGGAGATGGGCCTCATCCGCCGCCAGTGCTACATCGCCAACACCGTGAAGTGCCGTCCTCCGAACAACCGCGATCCGCAGCCGGACGAGATCGAGGCGTGCCGGCCCTTCCTTGCTTCACAGATCGAGCTGGTGGACCCTAAGGTGGTGGTGACCCTGGGCAACTTCGCGACGAAGCTGCTCCTGGAAACAACCGAGGGAATCACGAAGCTTCGGGGCAGGGCCTACCCCCTTGGAGGCCGGACGCTGGTACCCACGTACCACCCGGCCGCCGTGCTCCGCGGTGGGGGGGAGACCGTCGCCCAGATGCGAGCCGACCTCGTGAGAGCCGCACAACTCCTCAAGACGCACGCATGATCACGGCTCGCACGAAGTCGGTCGACGACACGCGCGCCCTGGCGGGCGAGCTGGCGGCCCTGGCCCGGCCCGGCGACCTCATCCTCCTCGAAGGCGGGCTGGGAACGGGGAAGACGGCGTTCGTGCAGGGCTTTGCCAAGGCGCTCGGCGTCGAGGAGGGCGTGACCAGCCCGACGTTCGTGATCGTGCGCACCTACGCCGGCCGCATCCCGATCGTGCACCTCGACGTGTACCGCCTCGACCACCTGCAGGAGGTCATCGACCTGGGCATGGCGGAGCTGCTCGACGAGGACGCGGTGACGTTGGTCGAGTGGGGCGACGTCGTGACGCCAGCGCTGCCGGCCGACTTCCTCGAGGTGCGCCTCGACCCGGGTGACGCCGACGACGAGCGGGTGATCACCCTGCGGGCGGTCGGGCCCATGTGGCCGGCGCGGGTGCGAGCGATCGGCGAGGCCCTCGGGCGCTGGACCGCGGCCTAGGGCATCAGGTGCTGATCCTGGGAATCGAGACTGCGGCCCTTCAGGTCGGCTGCGCCATCGGCGGTCACGAGGGGATGCGGGCGTCGTTCCACCTGGCGCGCCGGCGCCGTCACGTCGAGGCGCTGGTGCCCGCCATCGAGTTCACGTGCGGGCAGGCCGGCGTCTCGCTCGACGACCTGGGGGCGATCGCCGTCGACATCGGCCCCGGCCTGTTCAGCGGGCTGCGCGTCGGCGTGACGACGGCCAAGACGCTGGCCCAGGCTCTCCGGCTCCCCGTGATCGGCGTGTCGAGCCTCGACCTGCTGGCGTTCCCGGTGCGCCACAGCGGCCGCCTCATCGTCCCCGTGATCGACGCCCGCCGGGGCGAGGTGTTCTACGGTTTCTACCGGCAGGTGCCCGGCGGCGTGCAGCGCCTGTCGGGCTACAACCTCGGCCGGCCCGGCGATCTGGTCTCGGAGCTGGTGGCGCGGGGCGAGGACGTGCTCCTGGTGGGCGACGGGGCGGTGCGCTACGCCGACGCGTTCGCCGAGGTGTTCGGTGGGGAGGAAGCCTCGACGGCCAACGCCTACCCGTCCGCCACCGACCTCGTCGAGCTGGCCCACCCGCGGGCGATGCGCGAGGAGTTCGTCTCGGCCCGCGAGCTGGAGCCCCTGTACCTACGAAAGACCGACGCCGAGATCAACTGGAAGGCCAGCGCCGGATGGGGGCGGCAGGCCGGGCATGGCGTTCAGGCCGCGCAGGCCGGACATGGCGCAGACGCCACGCAGGCCGGCCACGGCGCAGACGCCACGCAGGCCGGCTGATGGTGCGCGCCCGCGACGACCGTCGTTCCTCCACGCGCCCGTCGTGGGCCGACCGGCGCGAGCGGCCGACGCGGATGGTGGTGCACATCGTGCCGATGCGCCGCCGGCACCTTCGCTCGGTGATGCGCATCGAGGCCGAGACGCACCCGCGCCCGTGGTCGCTGAGCCTGTTCATCAGCGAGATGGCGCTGCGGAGCTCCCGGGCCTACTACGTGGCCCGCACCGACGGTGTCGTGGTGGGCTACGTCGGCCTGATGATGAGCGCCGACGAGGGCCACATCACCACCCTGGCCGTGGACCCCAACTGGCACCGGCGCAAGGTCGGCACCCGCCTGCTGCTGGTGGCGGCCCGTGAGGCCGTCCGCCGCGGCGCCACCGGCCTCACGCTCGAGGTGCGGATGAGCAACGCGCCGGCCCAAGAGCTCTACCGCCAGTTCGGGTTCCGGGCCGCCGGCGTGCGCAAGAACTACTACGTCGAGACCAACGAGGACGCGCTGATCATGTGGGCCGAACACATCGAGACGGCCGAGTACCGGCATCGCCTCGACGGCATCGAGGAGACGGTCCCCGGCGAGACCGTCGTCGACGACGGGCGGCCGAGGTGAGCACGGCCGCGGAGCTCCGCGAGGAGCCGTTCCTGATCCTCGGGATCGAGACGTCGTGCGACGAGACGGCCGCCGCCGTGGTCGCCAACGGCACGGCGGTGTTGTCGTCGGTCGTGTCCAGCCAGATCGACCTGCACGCCCGCTTCGGTGGGGTGGTACCCGAGATCGCCAGCCGGGCCCACGTGCAGCTGATCACGCCGGTCGTGGCCGAGGTCCTCGTCGAGTCAGGCCTCGCCGACGAGCGGATCGACGCCGTCGCCGCCACCGTCGGCCCCGGCCTGGTCGGCGCCCTGCTGGTCGGCATCAGCGCGGCGAAGGCCCTGGCCCTGGTCTGGGGGGTGCCGTTCATCGGCGTCAACCACATGGAGGGCCACCTGTACGCGGCGTTCCTCGAGCGGCCCGACCTCGAACTGCCGGCGGTGGTGCTGCTCGTCTCCGGTGGCCACACGATGCTCGTGCTGATGGAGGACCACGGCCGGTACCGCCTCCTCGGCACCACCGTCGACGACGCCGTGGGCGAGGCCTACGACAAGGTGGCCCGGTACCTGGGCCTCGGCTACCCCGGTGGCCCGGCCATCGACCGCCTGGCGGCGCAGGGCAACCCGGAGGCGATCCGCTTCCCCCGGCCGATGCTGGCCGAAGGGTTCGACTTCTCCTTCAGTGGCCTCAAGACGGCGGTCGTGAACCACGTCCGCAACCACTCCGACGTAGGGATCTCGGATGTGGCGGCGTCGTTCCAGGCGGCGGTGGCGGACGTGCTGGTCGCCAAGGCGATGCGGGCCGTGGAGGCCACGGGCGCTCCGACCGTCGCCCTCGGTGG
>JBOGIC010000551.1:0-1511 GCA_050744985.1 Acidimicrobiales bacterium | reverse complement strand
GAACTGCTCGAGGGCCTTGTGCAGCATCGGCCCGCGCCAGATCACGGGCTGCTCGTCGGGCACGAAGAACCCGGTGGAGATCACCTTCACGCCGTGGCCGACGGGCGGCACGATCATCTGGTCGATCACGACGGGCTCGTGGCCGATCCCGAGCATCTTCGGCACCGAGAAGCCGTACACGTCGGCGTCGAGGATGGCGACCTCGTGGCCGAGCCGGCTCAGGGCGACGGCGAGGTTGACGCTGACCGAGGACTTGCCCACACCCCCCTTGCCCGACGACAGTCCGAGCACGCGGGTCTTCGATGTCGGGTCGGAGAACGGGAGCGGCGGCTTCTCGGCGGCGGCGGCGCCGGCCGCGGCGCCGGCCGTCACGCCCTGCAGCTTCTGGCGGACGTTGGCCCGGTCCTCCTCGGTCATGACCGTGAGCTCGACCTCGACCCGGTCGACCCCGTCGAGCGGTCCGACAGCCTCGCGGACCCGGCGGTCGATCTCCTCGCGGAGCGGGCAACCGGCGACCGTGAGGGCGATCGTGACCGCCACCGTGCCGCCGTCGATGGTGACCTCGCGCACCATGTCGAGCTCCACCACGCTGACGTGGAGCTCGGGGTCTTGCACGGGGCGCAGGGCTTCGATCACCTGCTCGCGGGTGGGCATCCGATTTCTCCTATGCGGATAGGTACAATACCGGGGTGGCACAGGTACCCGACGCGGAGGTCCGTCCGCTGATCGGTCCGCTCTCCGCCGAGGAGTTCGCCGCCGGTGTGGCCGCGGCGACCGCCGCCTTCGGCGACCCGACCCGCCGGGAGATCTACCTGTTCGTCCGCGACGGCGCCCACGGCGTCACCGCCGGCGAGGTCGCCGAACGGTTCGAGCTGCACCCCAACGTCGCCCGCCACCACCTCGACAAGCTGGCGGCCGGCGGGTATCTCGACGTGCAACTCGACCGCCAGGAGCATCCGGGCGCGGGCCGGCCGTCGAAGCGCTACCGGGCGAGCGCCAAGCAGACCGGCCTCGAGTTCCCCGCCCGGCGCGACGACCTTCTGATCACGCTGCTCGTCCGGGCGCTGGGGATGCTCAGCGACGCGCAGGCCGAGGAGATGGCCGAAGCCGTCGGGTACGAGTACGGCCAGTCGCTGGCCCACTCGATGGCGCCGGGTGACAACCACAAGTCGTTCCGCGTGTCGCTCCACGCGGTCGCCGACGCCCTGACCGCCCACGGGTTCGCCGCGCACGCCGAGCAGCGCGGCCGCAGCCTGGCGATCATCGCCGAGACGTGCCCGTTCGGCGAGGCGGCGGTGCAGCACCCGGTCATCTGCGCGGTCGACCGCGGCATCATCCAGGGCATGCTCGCCGCGTTGTACGGCGAGACAGTCCCCGAGACCTCGGCGTCCCGCCCGCAGGGCGACCAGGTCTGCATCACGGTCGTCTAACCGTTTAAACCGCGCCATTGGGCCTCTGAGGTACCTCTTTCGCGGATCAATCGCCGAAAAAATCGCCGATGGGTACACGCC
>JBOGIC010000550.1:0-3622 GCA_050744985.1 Acidimicrobiales bacterium | reverse complement strand
GAACCACACCAGTGCCCGGTGGGAGGGCGCCGCGGCGCCGCCCAGCGGCGTGAGGAAGGACGCGGCCCGGCGCATCCCGCTCACAGCTCGAGCACCCGCCCGGCGACCACCAGCAGCACACGGTCGGCGATCGTGGCGACCTGGCGGTTCAGCTCCCCGAGGCGGTCGCGGAAGATCCGGCCGGCTTCCGAAGACGGGTGCACGCCGAGCCCGACCTCGTCGGAGACGAGCACCGAGTCGGCCGGCCGGTTCACGAGGGCGTCGCACAACGCACCGGCGTCGACGACGAAGTCCGGCGCCTCGGCGACCCAGGTCGTCAGCGAGTCGAGCAGCAGGTTGGACGTCGACCGCCGCACGAGCCCGGGCACCTCGGCGTGGCTCGCTTCGACGGTCATCCACGCCTCCGGGCGCCGGGCCCGGTGGGCGGAGATGCGCGCCGCCATGTCCCCGTCCCGCGCCACGCCGGTGGCCATGTACATGACGGGCCCCTCGCACAGTCCCTCGGCCACCTCGGACTTGCCCGAGCGGGCCCCGCCCAGCACGAGCGTGATCACGGCGCGTTGCCGCCGGCGGCCGTCTCCCGGCAGCCGGCCGCCACGGCGCCATAGACCGCCCGCGCCAGCCGGGAGCCCCAGACCGACCGCGGCCCGCCGAAGGCATGGGCGGGGCCGTCGTCGGGGCATGCGATGCAGACGGCGTCGGTGGCCGTCCCGGTGGCAGCCAGCCCGGCGTCCCAGAGGGCCTGGGCCTTGGCCTCGGTCGCCGTCGCCACGGCGTTCACCAGGGCGGCGTCCGACAGCTTGTCGGGCAGCAGCACCACGACGTTGATGGTGCCGACGAGGCTCGCGGGCCGCGGCTCGGGCGGTGCGGACGCCCACATCGGATGGCCCAGCCCGACCGTCGCCGCCACCTCGACGCCGCCGTCGGCGCCCGTGAACGGCCGGCGTACGTCGGCGGCGGTGAGCATCCCGACGCCCCGACCGGGCAGCCCGAGCGACACGCCCAGCTTGGTCAGGTGGTGGTCGGGGTCACGCCGGCCGTAGGACGGTGGCACCTGGGCGTTGAGGATCCACCGGCGCAGGCCGAGACCGCCGCCGTGGGGCGCCGACGCGATCGTGCGCAACGGCACCGGCGATCGCCACACGATCACCGGCCATGACCGGCCTGCCTCCTGGCGGGAGCGGACTACCAGGTCCACGAAGCCCACGACGTTTCCACGCGTCCTTTCCGAGAACTCGGGCAGGCAGGTCTCCTGGCTCCCGGATCAGACGCTCGGCCCGGCCTTCCCACCCTCTCGGGTCGTGGCCATGCATGGGTGTCGCTCCCCGGACACAGTTGCGGGACAGCCCCGGGCTCGCACCGGGTTCCCTGCACTACGAGGCCGACATTACCCCTTACAGTGTGACGTTGAGGTGGTAGGTCACGTCGACGGTCCCCCCGTCGGGGAACCGGCCGCCGAAGCGGATCGTGTGCGACCCCGGACGCAGCGGGAGCAGCAGCAGGTAGAAGCCGTCGGCGGCCGCCGGCCCGTAGACGCCCGGTGGGGCGCCCAGCACGTTGTCGGGACCGAGGGTGAGGCTGAACGTCGGCGAGTGGGCCCGGTACGACGCCAGGTTCGGCACCGGCGTGCCATCGACGCGGGCAAACAGAGTCGAGGTGTCGACGGCGTCGATCCTCGCCTTGGCGCTGGCGTGGACGAACGCCTCGGTCTCGTGCGGCTCGGTGCCGATGAAGGCGGTGTTCAGCACCGGGAAGAACAGGTACCGGTCGTAGCGGACGGTGCAGTGCCGCACGGTGGGCGTACCCGGGAACGACCCGGCGAGGAACCACACCTTGGCCGGCTGGTTGACGGCGCAGTTCGCCCCGGTGGGGTCGACGAGCGGGTTGACCGGCGTCGGGGTCTCGAGCGCCCACTTCCACCACGACGCGCTCCACTGGCCGTAGGTCATGCCGTTGAACGGCTGCGACACCGGCCACACCCGCACAGTGGGGTCCAGGGCGACAGCCGTCCCGGCCTCGCCGGCCAGCACGATCGCCGCAACCATCGTGACGAGCAAGAATCGCCGTCCGCGCCCGAGGGTCATGAGTCCGCCTCCTCTGCCTGATCGGCACTCCGCCATGCCAGGCCGCAGGCCAACAGTAGCCTCCGGACGATGTCGTCTTCCGGGCCGGAGAGGAAGCGGGTCGCATCGATCGTGCTCGTCAACACGGGGCACGGGAAGGGCAAGTCGTCGGCCGCCTTCGGCGTGATGGGGCGGGGGTGGGCGCGGGGCTGGCGGGTCGGCGTCGTGCAGTTCATCAAGGGCGGCAAGTGGAAGACGGGCGAGCGCAAGCTGGCCGATCACCTCGGCATCGAGTGGCACACGCTCGGCGACGGGTTCACGTGGGAGTCGACCGACCTCGACGAGACGGCGGCCAAGGGCCGCCATGCGTGGGAGGTGGCCCGGGACAAGCTCGCATCCGGCGACTACGACCTCCTGATCCTCGACGAGCTGACCTACGCCGTGAAGTACGGGTGGGTACCCGTCGGCGACGTGGTCGACGGCATCCGCGGCCGGGCGCCCCGAACCAACGTCGTGATCACCGGCCGTGACGCGCCCGAGGAGGTCATCGAGGTGGCCGACACCGTGACCGAGATGCGCAAGGTGAAGCACGCCTTCGACCAGGGCATCACGGCCAAGAAGGGGATCGAGTACTGATCCCGTACGACCGCCGTCGCGTGCCAGCATGGGCGGAGCGGCAACAGAAAGGCGCACACATGACCAGGCGGGTTGGGGCCCTGGCCCTCGTCAGCTTTCTTCTCGGCGCGGTGGCTCTCGTCACCATGCCCGGTGTTGCTTCGGCGGCGACGATCTGCAACGCCAACCCGTTGTCGAACACGACGATCAACGACGACGTCGTGATCCCGCCGTTCCCGGCGCAGTGCACGATGATCAACGTCACCGTCAACGGCAACGTCATCATCCAGCCGACCGGACGCTTCACGGCCGTGAACTCGACGATCAACGGGAACATCACCGGCACCAACATCAACGCCCTGACGTTGATCAACACCACCGTGACGAGGTCGGTCTCCGTCATCGGGACGGGATCGACCGGCGCGTTCATCGGCATCTGCAACTCGACGATCCGCGGCAACCTGCTGATCCAGAACGCCAACAGCCCCGAGGGGTTCATCTCCATCGGACCGGCGTGCGATCCCGCGGGAGGCAACACCATCGGCGGAACGGTCTTCCTGACCAACAACCGCACGTTCGCCGACGCCCCGATCCCCGGCCTCCGCGTCGCGAACAACCACATCGGCGGTTCGCTCGTGTGCACCGGCAACACACCGCCGGCCAGCTCCTCCAACAACACCGTCGCCGGCGTCAAGAGCGGCGAGTGCGCCGTCTCACCCGGCGGGTAGCGCCAACGATTCCCTGAAGAAGGCGACCTGCAGCCGGAGGAGGTTCTCGGCGACCGCTTCGTCGCGGGTCATGTGGGTCGCCCCCGGGAGGGGCAGGAACCGGTGGGGCCGGCCGGCCGCCACCAGCCCGCGGGAGAGGCGCAGCGAGTGGGCGACGAGCACGTTGTCGTCGACGAACCCGTGGATCAGCATGAGCGGGCGCTCCAGGCGGGCGGC
>JBOGIC010000549.1:0-1657 GCA_050744985.1 Acidimicrobiales bacterium | reverse complement strand
CCTCTAAGCAGGCCCCCGAGCGCGCGCGCCAAGAACGACGGTCGGGAGGCCGGGCCAGGGCGGCAGCGCCCGGCCCGGGAGGCCGGGCCAGGGCGGCATGGCATATTCGCGCGGTGCCTTTTCTCGGTCCGCGCCTGGTCGTGGCCGGCACCCACTCGGGTGTAGGCAAGACGACGATTGCCACCGGGCTGATGGTGGCCTTCCGGCGGCGCGGCCTCGCCGTGGCCAACGCCAAGGTCGGGCCCGACTACATCGACCCGAGCTACCACGCGCTGGCGACCGACCGGCCGCCCCGCAATCTCGACGCGTGGCTGTGCGGCACGGACGCGATCGGGCCCCTCGCGGGCCGGGCCGCCGAAGGCGCCGATGTCCTGGTCGTCGAGGGGGTCATGGGGATGTTCGACGGGGCCGACGACCCCGGCGGGCCGAGCGCCAGCACGGCCCAGGTGGCCACCCTGCTCAGCGCACCCGTCGTACTCGTCATCGACGCATCCGCGATGAGCCGCTCCGTCGCCGCCCTGGTCCACGGCTTTTTGACCTTCGACCCGTCGGTGGGCGTGACGGCCGTCATCCTCAACCGGGTGGGCAGCGAGGCCCACGAACGCATGCTCCGGAGCGCTCTCGATCCCCTCGGCGTCCCCGTCCTCGGCGTCCTGCGGCGCAACGACGCGTTTTCGTGGCGTGACCGCCACCTGGGCCTGGTGCCCGTCGTCGAGCAGCCCGCCGAGGTGAAGCGCAGCCTCGATGTCCTCGGGACCGCCATCGAGGAAGCGTGCGACCTCGACGGCCTGCTGGCCGTCGCGCGTGCGGCACCCTCGACGTCGGTGTCGACACCCCGCCGGGCCTGGCACCAGGGCAAGGTCCGCGTCGGCGTGGCGGCCGGGCCGGCGTTCAGCTTCACCTACCCTGACAACCTCGAGGCCCTCGAACAGGCCGGGGCGGAGCTGGTTCCGTTCGACCCGGTCGACGACCCCCACCTCCCGCCCAACCTGCACGGGCTCTACGCCGGGGGAGGCTTCCCGGAGGTGTTCGTCGCGTCGCTGGCATCCAACCGGACCCTCCTCGCCGACGTACGGGTCCAGGTCGGCAACGGCCTGGTGACCTGGGCCGAGTGCGGCGGGCTCCTGTGGTTGGCGCGCTCGCTTGACGGGAACCGCCTCGCCGGCGCCGTACCGGCCGAAGGCCGCATGACCGAGCGCCTGACCCTCGGGTACCGCCACCTGTGGCCACGCGTCGACATGCCCCTGGCACCGGCAGGGGCCGAGATGCGTGCGCACGAATTCCACTACTCGACGCTCGATCCGCCCGGCGACGCGCTCGACTACCGGGGCCGGAGTGGAGCTCGCCGCGGCGGCTTCGCCTCCGCCAGTCTCCTGGCGTCGTACCTCCACGTCCACCTCGGCGGCGATCCGGGCCCCGCCGAGCGTTTTGTCCAGACCGCCGTCTCACGGCGTACGTCCGCCGCACATGCCTGAATCGTGTCAGGCATAGACTGATACGCGTCTCCATGACGGACGAGGGCGCAACCTGGGTCACGCTCAACGAGGCAGCCGCTCGCGCCGGCGTCTCGGTCTCGTGGCTGCGCAAGCAGTACCGGCGTCATGGGCTGCCCACGATCGAGGTGGCCGGCTCGCGGGGCCCCCAGAAGGCCGTGCCC
>JBOGIC010000548.1:0-2487 GCA_050744985.1 Acidimicrobiales bacterium | reverse complement strand
GGCGATGCCGCGGCCATGGGCCACATCGCCGCCAAGGGGGCGCAGCGGTACTCGTGGTCGATCACCGCCGCGCGGCTGCGCCGGCTCTACGCCGACCTCACCGAACGCCGCCTCGTGGAGTGCAGCTGACCAACTCACATGTGCGCGGCGGACGGGCGCGTGCCTATAGTTCCTCGGCCGACTTGCGTCGGTCCGGCGGTCGCGCCTTCGATGCTTTTCATGGCATCTCTTGCGCGCCGCCGCCGCAGCGGGTAGGGTTCGAATCCGGGCCCGAGGGGCGGAACTGCTAGCCGTTCGGGGAAGTGCGGCACGCGTAGCGAGGTTCCTCGGGCCCCTACCGCGCCCGCACAATCCGACCGGGGGGGAAGGCTTGCGCCGAGTGGAGGTGGGTCCTACGGTTGCGCCGACTCGGTCGCGGCGGGGCTTCATCAACTGATGACGACAACCCGGATCCGCGCCCTGGTTCTGATCGTCGTGCTGGTCATGCTGATGCCGGCACGGGCCCTCGCCCAGTCCTCCGAAGACAAGGCGGCCAAGAAGGCGGCGGCTGCCGCCCAGTTGGATGCGCTGAAGGCCGACGACGTGAAGCTCGCGGCGGCGGTGCGCACCCTCGATGCCGGGATCGTCGAGCAGTCGGGTGTCACCGACGCCGCTCGCCGGGCGGCCAACGCCGCCGACGCCGCCGTCGACTCGGCCCAGGCGCGGCTGGCGGCGACCGAGAAGAAGATGGCCAACCTGAAGCAGAAGGCCACCGAGGTGGCGGTGATGGCCTACGTCCACCCCTCGGGGGACTCGATCATCGAGCTCATGAAGGCCCGCGACCTGGCCGAAGCGAGCCGCCGCCAGACGCTGCTGTCGCAGGTCGTGCAGGTCGACCACGACGTGCTGGGCCAGTTGCGGGCCGTCCGGCAGGACCAGCAGTCCGAGCAGGCGAACCTGCTCGTGCTGCGCGACCAGGCCCAGCAACGCCGCAAGGACGCCACCGACAAGCTCAACCAGCTCCAATCGCTTCGCGACGACCAGGTGCGGCTGAAGAGCGCCCTCGACGTCCGCATCGCCCAGTTCACCGCCGAGGTCAACGCCCTGGCGCGCGAAGAGTCCAACATCGCCAACCTGATCCGGGCTCGTGAGGTGACCGGCGCGTCGGTGGACGGCAACCCCGTGCCGGCGAGGTCGGCCTCGGGGCTGATCTGGCCGGTGCCCGGGAACGTCAGCTCTTCGTTCGGCTGGCGGTGGGGCGCCATGCACTCCGGGATCGACATCGACAGCGGGCCGGGCGTGCCGATCAAGGCGGCCAAGACGGGCACGGTGATCATGGCCGGCTGGAACGGCGGCTACGGCAACTGCGTGGTCATCGACCACGGCGGCGGGTTCAGCACGCTCTACGCCCACCAGGCCTCGATGTCGGTGGGGAGCGGGCAGTCGGTGAGCCAGGGCCAGGTGATCGGCTACGTCGGCGGCACCGGGAACGTCACCGGCCCCCACCTGCACTTCGAGACCCGGGTCGGCGGCGCCGCGCAGAACCCGCTCAACTTCCTCCCCTGAATCGTTTACTCCGCGCCATTGGGCCTCTCAGGTACCACTTTCGCGGACTAAACCGGTAGGCGATGACCGTGAAGCTGGCCGTCGTGGGCGGCGGGAGGATGGGGGAGGCGTTGCTCGGCGGCCTGCTGGCGGCGGGCTGGGCCGAACCGGGCGAGTTGGCTGTCGTGGAGCCGGTCGCGGCACGGCGGAGCGAGATGGCCGAGCGGTTTGCGGGCGTCGACGTCGGTGCGACGGTGCCGCGGTGCGACGGTGCGGTGATCGCGGTGAAGCCGGCGGATGTCGAGGCTGCGTGCGGAGCGGTGGCCTCCGCCGGCACGCCGCGCGTGCTGTCGATCGCCGCCGGGGTGCGGCTTGCGAGCCTCGAGGAGTGGTTGGCCGAAGGGACGGCCGTCGTGCGGGCCATGCCCAACACCCCGGCGCTGGTCGGTGCCGGCGCCGCCGCCATCGCGCCCGGCCGCCACGCGGGTGACGACGACCTGGCATGGGCCGAGAGCATCCTCGGCGCGGTCGGGGTGGTCGTGCGGGTGTCGGAGCCGCTGCTCGACGCGGTGACCGGCCTGTCGGGCTCGGGCCCGGCGTATGTGTTTCTCGTGGCCGAGGCACTGGTCGAGGCCGGCGTGCTGGTCGGGCTGCCGCGCCCGGTGAGCGAGACCCTCGCCGTCCAGACGCTGCTCGGCTCGGCCCAGCTCCTCGCCCAGTCGGGCGAACGGCCCGAGGCCCTGCGCGCCGCCGTGACGTCCCCCGGAGGTACGACCGCCGCCGGCTTGCGCGCCCTCGAGAGCGCCGGCGTGCGGGCCGCGATCCTCGACGCCGTCTGGGCCGCGACCGAGCGCTCCCGGGAGCTGGGCGGGTAGCGCCGGGCTCTCGGCGGAAACTCCGCCCCCTCTTTCCCCAGAGGCCACACGTCCACTAGGTTCCCCAACTGGCGAAGTGGGGTGATCC
>JBOGIC010000547.1:0-7064 GCA_050744985.1 Acidimicrobiales bacterium | reverse complement strand
GATCACCAGGCGCCCTCGCAGCTCCTCCCGCTTGCGCGCCACCAGGTCGAACAGCCCGCGCCGCTGGTCGCCGTCGATGCGATGGTCCCGGCAGTCGAGGCGGAACCGCGCCGGGCTCTCGGGATCTTTGAAGATGTCGGTGAGGCTCAGGCACGGCACACCCGACGCCGCCACCCAGTCGACGACCCGCTCGACGGCGTCGAGGTTGAGGCGGCTGACGGCGCAGATGACGTTGAGGCGCGACTTCGGCAGCGCGTCGATCGTGGCCATGATCTTGGCCAGCGTGTCGGGCCGGCCGAAGATCTGGTCGGCCTCGACGGGGTCGACCGTCGGCAGGCTCATCGAGACCTCGATCGAGTCCGACGCGCGGATGAGGTCGAAGACCGCCTCGTTGTGGATGGTGCCGTTGGTGAGGAGCTTGACCAGGACGTCGGACGCGCTGAGCCGGCGCATCACGGCCTCGGCGCCGGGATAGAGCAGCGGCTCGCCGCCGGACAGCAGCACCTTGTCGACGCCCGCCTCGATCAGGTCGTCGCAGACGGCGAGGGCGTCCGCCGCGGCCAGGTGGCGGCGCTTCATCTCCACCAGGCAGAAGTCGCACTTCAGGTTGCACGCGCTGGTCAGCTCCCACAGCACGCGCGTGCCGTGGCTCTCCACCGATCGGTAGACGCAGAACTGGTCCTCGTCCCGGACGATCGAGTGGGTCGCCATGGCCGCCTCAGGCCCCGTCCCCGTAGAGCGATCGGGCCGCCGCCGCGGCGGCACCGGCTTCGCCTCGTCGCCGGGGCGCGACGTAGACCCGCAAGGACCACAGCTGCTCGTAGCGCCGGGCCGTCCCGCCGGCCTCGGTGTCGTAACCGTGCGCCGCCGCCTCGGCGAGGGTGAAGACAGCGCCGTCGGCTCGGACGAAGCGGGCGTTGGCCGGCTTGGCCTGCATCGTCGGCGGCGACACGGCCACGATCACGTCGCCCGGCTCGGCCCACGGCAGGCGATCACGCAGCGCGCCCTCGGCCTCGTCGCGCCAGGTGGGATCGAGGGCGAGGGCGCGGGCCGACGCCGGGTGGCGGCGGAACGCGGCCAGGTCCTCTGTGCGCCAGACCTCCTCGTGGAGGTCGCCCGCCTGGAGCGCGGCGACAACCGATGCTGCGCCAAGCCGTTGTGCGATGGGACCCTCGGCCGCGGCTACCCGCTCGACGAGCTGGTCGTCACCCGCGCCGATCAACCAGTCCTCGGGCAGCAGTGTCGAGCACAGCTCGGGCCCGAGCCGGCGCAGCGCCAGGTCGAGCATGGCGTCGGCGGCCAGCTTGACGGGGTGGAAGACCGACGCGGCGAACACCTCGAAGCGGGCGCGGTAGAGGTCGTCGGCGATGGCGACCCGGTGCGCCGCGGTCGTGGGGTCGGCGACGTCCAGCGCCAGGCCGTAGCCACCATCGATGGCCACGAGGCGCAGCGCCCCGGCGAGGTCGTCGTGGAACGCCTGCTGACGGGTGATGGCGAACGAGTCGCGCAGGGCGAAGTCGACGAGATCGGCGCCGAGGCCGGAGTTGACGAGCTCCACCGGGAGCCGCAGGCCGTCGGCCCCCTCCGCCGCGAGCAGCTCGGCCCCCGCCGACAGATGCCGGTCGAAGGCGGTGAACCACGCGTCGCCCGGTGCGTGCGCCTCCGCGTACGCCCGGATCCCGTCGACACAGGCGCGCAGGCGCGGCCGCCCCGGCGGCTCGGTGAACAATCCGGACTGGTAGCGCAGCGTGTGGCCGAGCGGCAGCAGGTCGATGTCGTGGAGGAGCCCGAACAGGCGCAGCACGACGTCGAACGACAGCCCGTCGAGCGCGGCGGCCGCCTCGGCCAGCCCGGCGCGCGTGGCCTCGCCGGGCGCGGCGCGCAGCGCGTCGAGGTAGGCGGCGCTCCAGTAGGCGACACCCAGGCTGTGCGAGGCCCGGGTGTTCTCGGCGTTCGGAAAGGCGTGGAAGGCCAACCCCATCTGGCGCAGCCGGCGCAGCCGTTGGAACGGTGGCGATGCGATCAGCGCCGCTTCGGCGTGCGTGAGGCGGTGGGCGCATCCGGCCCACACGTCGACAGCGCGCACCGCGCGGTCGAGCGTCGCCGGGGTCACGGCTACCTCGTCGATCGTCATGCGGTCACCGCGCTCGGGCGCCGGCGGGCGTCGGCGGCCGCCAGCGCCGCTTCGATCAGCTCGGTAGCGGGCCCGGGCCCCTCGGGGAACAGGGCGAGGTACCGGTCGGCCAGCCCGCGGCCCGCGAGAACATCGACGATGGCGCCGTCGTCACCGAGCAGGGCGGCTCCCAGCCGCGCCGAGAACTTGGCGACGTACTGTGCCTCGACGAAGCGGCCGGACGCGGCGAGGTCTTCGGCGTCGTCGAGGCAGCGGGACACGTAGCTGGCCTCGGCCAGCTCCGGCGCATGGCCCCTGGCGAGGATCTCCTCGTGCGACGGCACGCCGCTCATCTCGTAGACCGCGCCGAGCAGCGCGCGTGCACCCGTCACCGCGTCGTGAGCCGGCGCGGCGTCGTCGGCCGCGACGCCGTACGCGGCCAGGAGCGCGTCCACGAGCGCGTCCTCGCCGGCGTGCAGGAGGTCGGCCAGCACCCACTTCGCCTTCTGGTACCGGCGCGGTCGTTCGAGCAGGGCGAGGAGGGCCAGGTTGTCGAAACACCCGCGCACGGCGTCCAACCGGCGGGCCGGCTCGCCGCCAGGGGCCGCCAGCTCGACGAGCAGGAGGTAGACCCGCCGCAGGGTCGCCTCGACGCGCTCCGGGTCGGGCGTCATGGCCGCCGCCCGCCGGGCGAGTTGCGCCGCGAACCCGTCCGGGTCGACGACCGGCACGCCGCAACCGATGCGGGCCGCGGCGCGCAGTTCCCATACCCAGCCCGTCCCGACCGTGGCGTCGAGCGCCTCCCGCTGTGACAGGCGCTCGACTTCGACGCGCACGCCGTCGAGCGGGAGCGAGGTGAAACGGTCGCCGTCGGGCGACGACGGGGTGATCACGACGACGTCGAGATCGGCGCGCGGCGAGCACCGGCGCAACGCCGTCGAGCCGACCACCAGCGCGGCCACCACCGGCTCCGTCCGGGCGAGGTCGTCGACCACCCGCCGGGCCAGAACCAGGCGCGATTCGGTGTCGAGGTCGGCCACGGCACGCAGGCCGGCGGGCATCAGCCCTTTTTCTTGGCCGGAGCCTTCTTCGCCTTCGCCACCGTCGCGCTCTTCTTCGGCGCCGCCTTCTTTGGCGCCGACTTCTTGGGCGCCGCCTTCTTGGGGGCCGCGGCGGGCGGGGCCAGCGCGCCGAGCGCGTAGTCGATCTGGCGCAGCGTCTTCACGTTGACGCGCGTGCTCGGCTTCTTGACCTCCTGGCGCGCGAAGGTGGACAGCTGTTCGAGCGAGAGCTCTTGGGCGCGTGGGCGCAACTCGGCCACCAGTTCGTAGTTCCGCGCCACCGCGATCGGGTCAGACGTGATCGTGGGATCGGGGTTGACCCGCCGGGCGAGCTCGGACTTGAACCCCATCTCGGCCCGCAGGAGGTCTTGCGGTGAAAGCCCGAGCGCCATGGTGCGGTTCATCACCTCGAGCGCGTTGAAGATCTCGCCCATCTTTGCCTCCCGACCTCGACACCGGTGCTCCTCGGAGCATACCCCTACAAACGTGTCGCCAGGTCGTAGACGCGCCGCTTCGGCACGTCGAGGTCGGCCGCCACCGAGGCGACCGCCGACCGCTTGTCGGCCCCGTCGGCCAGCCGGGCGCGCAGCGCCGACTCGACCGCGGCGTCATCCGGTGGTTCCGGCGGCGGCGCCCCTTCGAGCACGAGCACGAACTCGCCGCGGGGCTCGTCCTCGTCGAGGTGGGCCACGGCTTCGGCGAGCGTGCCCCTCCAGACCTCCTCGTACAGCTTGGTGAGCTCGCGCGCTATGGCGATCCGGCGATCGGCGCCGCAGACCCCGGCGAGGTCGGCGGCCGTCTGGCGCACGCGGTGCGGCGCTTCGAACAGCACCGTGGTGCGCGGCTCGTTGGCCAGGGCGGTGAGCCGTTGCGCCCTCGCCTTGCCGCTGCGGGGCAGGAAGCCCTCGAAGCAGAACCGGCTCGCCGGCAGGCCGCTGACCACCAGCGCCGCCAATGCAGCCGACGGGCCCGGCACCACCCGCACGGCGTGACCGCCCGCCGCGGCAGCGGCCACGAGGCGTTCACCCGGATCGGAGATCACGGGCATGCCGGCGTCGCTCACCACCGCCACCATGCCGCCCTCCTCCAAGCGCTCCAGCACCTTCCCGACCGACGCCGCCTCGTTGTGCTCGTTCACCGCGATGAGCCGGCCACCGGCCGTGACGCCGCTGTGGGTCAGCAACTGGCGCGTGCGCCGTGTGTCCTCGCACGCGATCAGGTCGGCGGTCGTCAGGGCTTCGACGGCGCGCGAGCTGAGGTCGCCGAGGTTGCCGATCGGCGTGCCGACGATGACGAGCGTGCCGGTCATTGCGTTCGGCCACGCAGGCCGGTCATTGCGTCGCTTTGCTCACTCGCGAATTTCCAGTTGGTCGCCAGGCCGCAGCTTCCAGCGTTCGAAGGCGCCGGCTTCGGCCTCGATGATCACGCGGCACCGCAACGTGGCGCGCGTCATCCGGTTGGGCCGCAGGTACACCGTGCGCAAGACGCACAGTTCCTTGTCGCAGAACGCCACGTCGATCGGGAAGCGCATGCCGAAGCTGTGCACCGACTTGGCCGGGCGCAGCAGCAGGGCTCCGTCGATGCCGTCACGCCCGAGCAGACCGCGCATGCGGTCGCGCCGCCCGCGGGCGATCTCCAAGGCGGCGAGCACCTCCTCGTCCCGGAGCAACCACGCCATCGGAGGTCCTTAGACGTTGAAGCGGATCTCGAGCACGTCGCCGTCGGCGACTTCGTACTCCTTGCCCTCGATCCGCAGCCTCCCGGCCTCGCGTGCCGCCGCCCACGACCCCAAGGTCAACAATTCGTCCCACCGGATGACCTCGGCGCGGATGAACCCGCGCTGCAGGTCGGAGTGGATCACGCCCGCGCACTCGGGCGCCTTCGCTCCCGCCCGGAACGTCCATGCGCGCGACTCCTTGTCCCCGGTCGTGAGGAACGTGCGGCGACCGAGGAGGTGGTACGCGGCCCGCACGGCCCGCGGCAGCACGCCCTCGCCCAGGCCCAGGCCCTCGAGCAGCTCCGCCCGGTCGTCGGGGTCGAGGCGGGCGGCCTCGGCCTCGAGTTGCACGCTCACGCCCAGCACGTCGGCCGCGGCGCCCAGTTCGGCCGCGACCGGCTTGATCAGCCCGTCGGCGTCGTCGAGCTGGTCCTCACCGAGGTTGACGACGGCCAGCACCGGCTTGTTGGTCAGGAGGAACATCGGGCGCAGATCGGCTCGCTGCTCGGCGCTCAACGACGACCGGTAGATCGGGGTGCCCCCGTTGAGCTCGGCCATCGCGGCTTCCAACACCGCGACCGCGGCCGCCTGTGTGGGGTCGCCCTTGATCATCTTGCGCCGCTTGTCGACCTGCGCCTCGGCCGATTCGGCGTCCGCCAGTACGAGCTCGAGCTCGAGCGTATGCAGGGCGGCGAGGGGATCGGGGTCGCCGACGACGTTCTGATCCTCGAACGCCCGCAGCACGAGCACGATCGCGTCGACTTCCCGGATGCCGCCCAGGAACCGGTTGCCGAGGCCCTCGCCGCTCGCGGCGCCGGCGACGAGACCGGCGATGTCCACGAGCTGGACCGTCGCCTCCACCTTCTTGCGGGATTTGCTCATCTCCGCCAGTTGGTCGAGCCGCGGATCGGCCACGTGGGCGATGCCGACGGTCGACTCGGTCGTCGAGAACGGGTGGGGCGCGACGAGGGCCGATCCGCCCGTCAAGGCGTTGAACAAAGACGACTTCCCGGCGTTGGGCAGCCCAACCAGGCCGAGTCGCTCCATTGGTGTCAGGCTAGATGACTACCGTGATAGCCATGTCGAAGAAGACCTCCAAGCGCAAGATCCGGAGCCGCAAGAACAAAGCGAACCACGGCAAGCGGCCCAACGCTGGCCGATAGCGCGCTTCCACCCCCGCCGCCGGCGCGGCGGGAGGACCGTGTCGAACTGCTGCACGGCGTCGCCGTCCCCGACCCGTACCGGTGGCTGGAGGACGGCGAATCCGAGGAAGTCGCCGCCTGGGTCGGCGCCCAGAACCGGCGCACCCGCGCCGTACTCGACGCCCTGCCCCAGCGCGCCCCGCTCCACCGGCGGTTCATGGACCTCCTGGAGATCGGGTCGGTCGGTGCACCCGTCGTCGCCGGCAACCGTGTGTTCACGCTCGAACGCCGCGGCGACACCGATCAGGCGGTCGTCGTCATGCGCTCGGCGGTCGACGGGGCCGCGCCGCCTCGGACGCTCGTCGATCCCCACGACCTGACCGCCGACCACGCCGCGGCCGTGGACTGGATCTCCCCGTCGCCCGACGGCCGGCTGCTCGCGTACGGCGTCTCCGAGGCCGGGAGCGAGCGTGGCGTGTTGCGCATCCTCGACATCGAAGGCGGGTCGCTGCTGCCCGATGCCATCTCGCCCGTCCGCCACCCGTCGCCGGCGTGGCTACCGGACGGGTCGGCCTTCGCGTACAGCCGCCTGCCGGCGCCCGGCACGGTCCCGGAGGGTGAGGACGGCTACTGGGAACGTGTCTACTGGCACGTGCTGGGCGAGGATCCCGCCGGCGACCCCGTGCTGCTCGGCGACGGGCTCGACCGCACCGCCCTGCCGATCTCGGCCATCTCGCCCGACGGGCGGTGGCTGGTGCTGCACGTCCACCTCATGCCGACGCGCACCGACGTATCCATCGTGGACCGACAGACGGGCCGGCGCACGGTCGTGGTCGAAGGCGAGGAGGCGTGGACGTGGGCGCAGGTCGTGGGCGACCGGCTCTACGCCACCACGAGCGTGGGCGCGCCGCGCGGTCGCGTGATCAGCGCGCCGCTCGACCGTCCGCAGGCCGAGCACTGGGTCGACGTGGTCCCGGAAGGATCGGCCGTCATCGAGGCCCTGACCATCGCCGGCGGCTCCCTGCTCGTCT
>JBOGIC010000546.1:0-4183 GCA_050744985.1 Acidimicrobiales bacterium | reverse complement strand
GGGTGGCGGCGGCCGGCCGCCACGTCACGGCGTCGGCCAGCGTGCGACCGCCGGCCAGGGCGAACTGCTCGGCCATCCCCCGGTAGAGGGCGGCGGGGCTGGCACTCCAGCGGGGGTCGACCTCGTTGTGCCACTGGTCGAGCCACGGCAGCAGCTCGGCGAGGGCGACGACGAGGGGCCACAGCCGGTCGGCGTCCCATCCGTCGGTCTGCTGGCGGTCGACGGCCAGGGTGGCGATGGCCTGCGCCAGTTGGGCGTGGTCGAACCCGGCCCACGCCAGCACCATCGTGGGATCGGCGTCGCGCGCGGCCCCGGCGACCGATGTGAACCGCTCCTTGGGCACGTCGAGCTTGCCCCGCTGCTTCCAGTAGCTGGCCTTGGCGAAGTCGGCCTGGGCGTACTTGGGCGGCACCGGGATGCGGTCGAGGCCGCCGGGCAACGGCTCGCCCCGGTCCTCCATGCGCTGGAGGTCCCACGTGCGCTCCCACACCCGGCGCTTCTCCAGGCCCTTGCCGCGGTAGCGGGCGGCGGCCTGGGCCGGCACGTGCTCGTCGGCCACCAGCTCGGTGATCACCGCCACCGGATCGATCTCCACCGTGGCCTTCCACAGCCGGGCCACGTCGAGGAACTCCGGATCGACGGCGATCACCTTGTCGGCCAGTTGGGCCAGGCTCCGGCACGCGGCCCGCTCGGCATCGCCCGTGCCCTCGAACCACAGCCGCCGCTCTTCGAGCCGGTCGAGCAGCCACGACCGGAGTGCCGCGCTCTCCAACTTCTCCCACGGCTCCCGCGCCCACCGCCGCTTGTGCTCCGGACGCTCGACGAGCGCAACATCACGGTCACGCTCGATCAGGTCGATGCGACGCTGGACAAGGTCTCGGTACCACCCGGGCCAGTGGGCCGGAAGTTCGGTGATCGGCGTCGACCGGTGGCGCGTGAACCAGGCCGTGTCGGACTCCTTGCGGGCCAGGATGATCTCGAACGCCCGCTCGCCGAGGTGTAGTGGTGGCGCCGTCTGGTCGTCCGGGACGGTCAGCGGCTCGTCGGTGAGCCTGTACAGATGGAGGCACGTCCAGTCCAGCTCCTCCTGCGCCGCGACCATCTCCGTGAAGATTCGCTCAGCCTCGGCGCGCGCGGCGTCGAGCCGTGCACGGGTAGGTGTGGCAGACCCGGCGATTACGCCCGGCTGGAGGGCAGCGAATTCGGTCGCGAAACCCTCGAGCGTACGGGCCAACTCGACCGGAGGCGGTCCTGGCGGAATGGGGAACTGTTTCAGCGTCGTCGCGTTGTGAACGTACACATTTAGGAAACCCTCGTCGCCAAGTGCTGCGTAACCAGCATCGACGCGCGCCCCTCCTCCGGCGCCCTTGTTGTGGAAGACCTGCTGCATCCAGAAACAAGCGATCGCCGAATTGAGAACCCCGACAAGCCCGAGGTGCTCATCGACACTCGCTGCCTCGGGCAGCTTGATCACCGGCGCCGTCCGGTTGAACACCTTGCCTCCGCGGTCGAGCACGAAGTGATTGTGCGTTTCCATCTCCGCGAACGTAATTGAAAGCGCGCTACGCAGCTTGCTGACATAAAGCTCCTGCCACTCCCACCACGTTAGTCCTCTCTCCACAAGCGGTGTGCCAAAACGCTTGCGTCCGGAGATCGCCGCTCTTCCAAGCCAAAGAAGATGGCCTCCTCCTTCCAAATTGCCAGGCGGGAGGACGCGAAAGGAATCGTCATACGGCCAAATAGCGGCGGCTGGCGAGCGTATCCGCCAATCACGGACGATGGCCCCCTCGACAATCATCGGGCCTGCGGGTACCCGTAGCCGCCGGCGAGTGCGGTCCTGGCCTAGTAGATAGAGGTCGTCTTCGCCTGTGACGGCGGTGATACCGATCGCATCAGCCGCAGTGCAAAGCTTGTCGCTGAACTCGTCCAATAGCTCCTTGAGCTCAGATGCACCACCGCCGCCGATGCTCCACGGGTGTTTACTGTACCTTGCCCGATCTACATCGTTCACACTGATGAATTCGCTCTCGCTACCTGCCTCATCGATCTGTTCGACGATGGCGTTCCATACGAGGTCCTTCCCGGGCTCGGTTGGGATAGCGGGCTTCCCTCGAATTCCCATGACCGCTCGTATCACCGGCTTGAAAGGTGGTCTGTGCCGACCGAACAGGATGACCGTCGGCGTCCCGTGGCCGGAGATATGAACGCCAGCAGTGTCAATCACGTGGGTCACGTCCCAGGTCGGGATCAACTTCTCGATGAGCTTCTTGCCGGACTGTCGCTTCATGAATTGGTTCGTGGTGATCATGCCAACGTAACCGGCCGGCCGACCGTAGCCATCGTCGGTGACCGCAAGATCGAAGAAACACTGCATGAATGGCGCGGCGAGGGAGTACTTGCCTGAACACGCCAAGGGGTAGCGCGCCCGGTATTGGGCATTCAGCGCCTTGTCCCGAGCGATGATATACGGCGGGTTGCCGGCCACGGCGGTGTAGTGGCGGTCGAAGATGCGGCGGAGAGCGTCGGCGTGTTCGGTGCGGTACAGGAACTGCCGTTCCGGCGAAGTGGCGGCGCTCTCCATCCCGGCGAACTGGCCGGGGCGGGCGCCCCAGAGGAGCGAGTCGCCGACGGCCACGTCGATGCGGAAGTCCGGGCCGTCGGCGAGCCGTTTGATGCCACTGGCCTTGACCGCCGCCACCAGCAACCGGAAGCGGGCGATGGCGGCGGCGAAGGGGTTGAGGTCGACGCCGGTCACCTGGTCGAGCGCCCGTTGGGCCAGCACCCGTTCGGGCACGCCGGGCTCGGCCTCGTGCCAGGCCCGCCACAGGCGGTCGAAGGCCCCGAGCAGGAAGTGGCCCGATCCGCACGTGGGGTCGATCAGCGTCGTGGCCGCCAGGCCGAACGTCTCGATGGCCGGCGTCAATGTCCGGTCGAGGATGAACTCCTCGACGAACTCCGGCGTCTGCAGCAGGGCGTAGGTGTCCTTGGCGTGCTCAGAGAGGTCCTGGTACAGGTCGCCGAGGAAGCGGGTGCTCCAGCCCGGATCGTCGAAGTCGTGCACCAGGTCCCCACGCGCATCGGTGGTCCGGAGCAACGTGAGCAGCCGGGTGCAGGCATCGGCCGGCGGGTCGACGAGCCACAGTGGGCTCTCACCCTCGCCCAGCACGCCGCCGAGCCCGGGCAGCGCGGCCGCCGCGCGGAACACCGACTGGAGGTACTCGCGATCGGAGTCGTGGGGGTGGGCGGCGAACCACCGCTGCTGCGCGGCCCGGGCGGCATCGCCCCGCTCGCCCCGCCCGGCGATTCCCGCCTCGTCGATGAGGTGGTTGTCCTCGCAGAACCGCACGAACACGCACGCCAGCAGCCAGGCGACCGCCACCTGGGTGAGACGGTCGTCGCGCCACGCCTCGAACGCGGCGCCGGTCCGCCCGGCATCGAACGCCTCGCGCCACTCGTCCTCGAGCCGGCCGCGCACCTCGGCGTCGTCGGTCACCTTGGCGACGAGGTCGGCCTCCCAGCGCCCCAGCTCGGCTTGCAGTTCCGCGAGCAGTGCACTCGGGTCGATCACCGGACTGCACCCGTCAACGTCGGCTCTGCACCCACCGGCCGCCTTCCTCGTCGAAGCCTGACGCGATCGTAACGACCGTGATCGGGGTCTCTCCTTGTGCCGGCGCGCTCCCGGTCACCCGTCCGGGTGCCGTTCAAGCCATCGCTGAAGCGTCCCGGTCGTCCAGGTCGGAACCCCGGTCCCGAGGAAATCGTTGTCGTTGGTCCAGACGCCAGCGGAGAGGGCGAGCGCCGTCGCAACGACCGGCCAGTCGTGCGGAGCCCGGAGCGAGCGAGCGCGAGCCTCGTCCTCGACAGCCGCATCACGCGTTCCGGCGCCCGCCCGCCAACGTCCGACGAGCTCGTCCTCGTCCGCTCACCGCGGCTCACCAGCAGAAGCGTTAGGGACCGTCCCACGGATTGATCACATCGACACCCGTGTGGTCGAAATCCTTCACGTTGCGCGTGGCCAGCGCCATGCCTGCCGAGCGGCAGATCGATGCGATCTGGGCGTCGAAGCCGTCGATCGGCCGCCCGAGGCGATCTCGTGTCGTGACCACGAGTGGGTACAGCGCGGCGGCACCGGCATCGAACGGAAGCACGTTTTCGGCGAAGGTGGCGAACACCTCGGCGGCGG
>JBOGIC010000545.1:0-3691 GCA_050744985.1 Acidimicrobiales bacterium | reverse complement strand
TGAACACCGACGACTGGGTCAGCGAGCCCTCCAGCGAGCCGAGGGCGGGCAGGCTCGCCGGCGTCACCCCGGTGACGGCGGTGTCGAGCACCACGACGCCGATGTCGGCCGGGTGGCCCTGGGCCTGATCGAAGTCGGGGTTGGCATGGAACGTGCCGGTTAGGACGGGGTCGCCGGCCGTGTATTGCGGGGCGAAGCTGACGCCGAGCAGGGTCCCACCGTTCGGGCTGAGGTCGCAGTGGGCGGCCGTCAGGACGACCGTGGGCGAGATCAGCGTGCCCGTGCAAAACGGAATGCCGAAGGCGAAGGGCGGGAGATCGCCCACCAGGGTGCCGACGTGGGGGTGCAGGTTGCCGTCGAGCTGGCCGCCGACGATGGCGCCGGCCGGCATTACGGCGTAGGCCACCGAGGCGGCGACGCAGGCGACGACAAAGACGGTTCGCTTCATGGGGCGCTCTCTTCCTTCCGCCGGCCGTTGGTGCCAGTGTGCCCGATCACGCGCAGTTGTGTGCGCCGGGCGAGTCGGGGCAGAGTTGTGCCATGCGCGAGCTCGTGATCGTGGCCTTGGTGGCGGTCGGTATGGCGGCCGCGGGGATCGGTGTCGCCCACGCGGCGCCCAATGGAGGCGAACGCTTCGCCCTGGTGATCGGCATCGACCAGTTCCAGGGCAGCACCCGGTGGAACACCGGCGCCGTCGGCGACGCCGAGGACGTGAAGGCGGTGCTGACCAAGGCGAAGGTGCCGGCCGGGAACATCAAGATGCTCACCGACAGCGCCGCCACCGCGTCCGCGATCCGTGATGGGCTGCGGTGGATCGCGGCGCGCAGCACCGATTCCTCGTTGTCGATCGTGGCCTATTCGGGGCACGTGAAGCAGGTCGGTTCCACCGAGTACTGGTGGCCGCACGACAACCAGCACATCGCCGACACCGAGCTGGCGGCCAGCCTGAAGCAAGTGAAGGGCCACCTGTGGGTGCACATCTCGGGCTGCGAGGCGGCCGGCTTCGACGAGCGCCTGTCGGGCCCGACACGGCTGGTGACGGCGGCGTCGCAGGCCGATGAGAAGGGCTACGAGCTGTCGCCCGAGCTGCGCAACTCGGTGTTCACGAGCCTGCTCGTCGACAAGGGCATGCTCCGGAAGCAGGGCGACGCCAACAAGGACAAGAAGGTGTCGATCCAGGAGGCGTTCCGCTTCGCCGAGAGGCGGGCGCCGCAGATCACGGCCAACGAGGCCTTCGGGCCCCAGCATCCCTACATGGCCGGCGCCGGCAACGGCGACTGGTTCCTGGAGCGGTAGCGCCTGCCGCGGCCCCCATCTCGGCTCCACCCGCCCGCGCCCTCTACGCTGACGGCTCATGCCCGGGGAGGCGGGACGTGTCCCGACGCTGCCGGCCGACAATGGCGGTCCGGCCACGGAGGCTGGGCCCGCGGTCGGTCTGACGACTGAGCCCGGCGGCGCGCCCGCGAGCCGCACCGGTGCGCCGGGCTGGCAGGCGGCCTTCCTGTTCCTCGGCATCGCCGCCGTGCTGTTCGTCGTGGCGGGCCTGTCGGTCGCCCACTTCGCCCACACCGGCACCGACATGCTGCGCGACCCGTTCCCCGGACGACCGTGGCTGGAGGCATGGGTGCACTGGGACGGCGGCTGGTACGGCGAGATCGCCGAGCGCGGGTACTGGGCCTACAGCCCGGGCCAGCAGGGGCCGGTGGCCTTCTTCCCCGCCTACCCGGTGCTGATGTGGCTGGGCGGGATGGTCGTGGGCAGCCCGTTGCTCGCCGGCATCCTGCTGACGCTGGCGGCGGGGGCGGTGGCCGCCGGCCTGTTCCACACGTGGCTGCGGGCTCGCGTGTCGCCGGCGGCGGCGTGGACGGCCCTGCTCCTGTTCCTCCTGTACCCCTTCGCCTTCTACCTCTACGGCGTGGTCTACGCCGACGCCGTGTTCATCGCCGCCGCCATCGGGGCGTTCCTGCTCGTCGAACGTGGCCACCCCTGGCTCGCCGGTCTGGTGGGGGCGATCGCCACCGCAGCGCGACCGGTGGGCTTCGTGCTCGTCATCTCGCTGCTCATCCGGGTCGTCGAGTTGCGCGGCGGCCGCCTGCGCGGCTGGCGCAACGTTCCCTGGCGTGACCTCGGTGTCCTCCTGTCGGGACTGGGCATCGGCGCGTTCTGCCTGTACTGCTGGGGCCGGTTCGGCAACCCGCTCGCCTTCGTGGAGGCGCAGAAGGGCTGGGACCAGACTCCCGGCCCGGCCACGTGGCTCAAGCTGCAGTTCTGGGAGGACGTGCGCGACTTCCGCAGCCCGCTGGCGTGGCTCGTGTTCGTGTCGCACCCGATCCTCACCCTCACCGCCCTGGCCCTGGTGCCGACCGTGGTGCGTCGCTATGGGTGGGGCTACGGCTCCTTCGCCCTCCTCGGGCTGGGCATCTCGGCCATGTCGACCAAGAACTTCTTCGGGATGAGCCGGTACGTGCTCTCCGCCTTCCCCTGTTTCGCCGCGGCGGGCGAGTTGCTGGCCCCGCGGGCGCGCCTGCGGGTCGTGACCCTCGCTTCCAGCGCCGTTGTGCTGGTGGCGGCCACGTCCTTCTTTGCGAGGGGGCACTACCTGTCATGAGCCGGCTGCTGATCGTCAACGCCGACGACTACGGCCTCACCGAGGGGATCTCGCTGGGCATCCTGCGGGCCCACCGCGAGGGCATCGTCACCAGCACGTCGGTGCTCGCCATCGGGCCGGCGTACCCGAAGGTGTCGCACCTGCTGGCCGACCATCCGGGCCTGGGCGTCGGTGTGCACCTGGCCGCGGTGGGGGAGGACCCACCGCTGCTGTCGCGCTATGAGGTGCCGACCCTGTTCGACGCGCGGGGCCGGCTCTACGAGACATGGCCGGCGTTCCTCATGCGGGCGGCGCTGGGGCGCATCGACCCCGAGGATGTCCGGCGCGAGTTCACGGCCCAACTCGAGGTGCTGCAGGATCTCGGCGTCCCGCTCACCCACCTGGACGCCCACCAGCACCTGCACCTGTGGCCGTCGGTGTGCCGGGTCGTGCTCGACCTCGCCTGCCAGTACGGCATCCCGGCGGTGCGCGTGCCGCGGTACCGCCCGACGACGATTGCCGGCATGGGTGTCACGGTGCTGGGGCACCGGCTCGCCGGTTGCGCCACCCAGGCGGGGCTCCGGCACCCGGCCGATGCCGTGGGCATCGAGGTCGCCGGCCGGCTCGACCCCGACCGGCTCCGCGCCCTGCTGGCCCGGATGTCCGCGCGCGGCCGCGACACCGTCGAGCTGGCGGTCCATCCCGGCGAAGAGGACGACCCCGACCGGGTGCGGTACCGGTGGGGCTTCCGCTGGCCCGAGGAGCTCGACGCGCTGCTGGGTGAGCGGGCCCGCCGGGCCGTGGCGGGCTATGGGTTCACGCTGGGCACCTACGCCGACCTCCCTGTCCCTACCGGGCCTGCGTGGCCGGAACGCAAAGCATTGCGTGATCCCTGAGGTCCTCTCTGTCTACGGCGGCGCCCCGCCGGCGGTCCGGGCCCATCTGGCGGTGCGGTGGGCGAGCTGCCCGTTCCGGCGGGTCGCGGCGCGGGTGCCCGACCGGGGGCGGGTCCTCGAGGTCGGGTGCGGGTACGGGCTGTTCTCCAACCATCTCGCGCTCTCGTCGCCCGACCGCGAGGTGCTGGGCATCGACATCGATGTGCGC
>JBOGIC010000544.1:0-8415 GCA_050744985.1 Acidimicrobiales bacterium | reverse complement strand
CCCCGAAGCCCGATCCCTCACCGGGACGCGCGTGCCGCGCGCCCCGAAGCCCGATCCCTCACCGGGACGCGCGTGCCGCGCGCCCCGAAGCCCGATCCCACTACGACACGTTGCCCCCCAGCGCCGTCCGACCTGGAAGCTGCGTTTGCCGACGTACCGAGTCGCGCCGGAGCGCCCGGTAGACAGTCGAGCGGGTGACGCCGAACAGATCGCCCAGTTCGGCCACGCTGTGCTCGCCCGCCGTGTGGAGGGCGACGAGGTGGGCCTCTTGGCGCAGGTTCAGCTTCGGCTGCTTGCCCCGGAGGCGACCCTTGGCCCGGGCGACGCGCATCCCCTCTCGGGTGCGCATGCGGATCAGATCACCCTCGAACTCGGCCACCATGGCCATTACCCCGGCAGTGTGGACCTGTCTCACGAGAGTCTCAGCGTAGGACCGTGAGGGCATGCCCCACACCGGATATGACAATGGATCATTGGTTCGTCGGTGGGCCGGAAGGGCGCAGCTCGCGGACCTTGGCATTGCCCGCCAACTGTTGGCGGAGTCGGTGATTGTCGAGAGCGAGGCATTGCACCTGCTGGGCGAGAACGGCCGCCCGGCGTCGCAGTTCGTGATCCTCGGCACGGCCGACTCGTTTCGCCTCGGCCAGCTGCGATTCGAGGTCTCGGATGCGCTCTCGAAGCGTGCCGGCGCGCTCGTTGTCGTGTGGCTCCTCGGCCGGCGCGGCGCCACGGCGCTGGTGGAGCTCGGCGACGACGACGGTGGCCCGGTGGGCGGTGGCCCGCCCGACGCCGGCCTCACGCGCCAGGTTGGAAACCGTGAGCTCGCCGTCGCAGTGCCGGGCGTTGCCTGCCGCGAGGCGTTCCAGCGCGGCCCGAAGCGCTGCCTCGGTGGCGGGGGTGACGCTCATGGTCCGGAGCCCAGCCGGCTGACGACGCTCGTCATCTCGGCGACGTGGCGGTTGAGCGTCTCGCGCTGATGGGGTGACAGCCGCTTGTCCGTGAGCAGGACCCTGGTGGTCGTGACGCCCTGTTCCCATGCGGGGCGGTGGCGTTCGGTGATCCTGGCGTTGGGGCACCGACCGGGGACGCAGTGGGTGAGGGCTGGCTCGCGCCGGAGGCCGGGCTCGACCTCGGCCAGGCAGAGCGCGACCGCGGGGTCGAAGAAGCAGTCGTTGAGGATGCCGGGATGGAGGGTGGTCGCCAGGTGGCGGAGCATGGCGCGCAGCCGGACCGGGTCGACCACCGCCCCGGGCAGGTCCCCGAGCTCCTCGGCGATGCGGGCGAACTCGGCGTCGACCCGTGCGGCACCCGACCCGATGGAGCGGGCGCCGGCGCGGTGCTCCTCGTAGCGGGCGACGATGTCGGCGAGGCGGGCGAAGGCGATCTCGGCCTGGACCTCGTCCCGGAAGCCGCCGGTGGGGTTCCCGGCGTAGCCCTCGAACGCGGCCACCGAGAGGTGCTTGTATTGGATCGCGCCGGCGACCACGCCGAAGGGCTGGTTGGCGATGTGCCAGGCGACGGTCCGCCGGAACTGGCGGGCGGTGAGCCGCCAGGGCAGCCCGTCGGGGCCTGGCGGGATGGCCGGGGCCTCGGGCGTCGAGTAGCGGTCGTTGACCCGGGCGCAGAACTCGTTGAGGTAGAGGTTGATGTCCGTGCCGAGGACGGCGTTGATCTGGGCGTGGGCCAGCCGGACGAAGAGCACGTCGCTTTCGTGGAGGGCTTCGGAGCGCAGCGATCGCCTTGGCCACGGGTTGGATGACGACCCACGTCGCCTGCTCTCCTTCGGCGTGGCGACCCTTGAAGGTCAGGCCGGCCAACTTGTGGCGCACCAGCACCCCGTCCGCGCTTGCCTCCCGGAAGCGGCAGCCCCGGCGCAGGGCCTGGACCTCGCCGTCGCGCATCCCCGAGAGGTAGGCGACCACGACGTAGCAGGCGGCGAGCAGCATCCGGCGCTCGACGGCCAGGGCGTCGGGGGAGAACCGGGGCCGCCACTGCCGCCCGTCGGCCAAGGCGGCGACGGCGGTGTCCATGCCGCCGTCCTCCAGGCCGAGCTCCTCCACCGCCGACGCCAGCGCTGCTTCGGTGGCCGGGGTCCGGGACGTGCCGGCCAGGAGGTGCGCCAGCTTGGTGTTGACCGTGGGGCCGGTCAGCGAACGCGTGACCTTTCGATGCTCGACGAGCGCGGGCATCCCCCGTCCCTGGCGTCTGCGGGACGCGACGAACGCCTCCATCGCCGGAAGGCCGCCCCGGCGGGGGCGCCGCTCGAGTTCCGACAGCTCCTCGCTGGCGGCGAGGATGTCCACCGAGGCCGTCTCGACGTAGAACAGCGCCCAGCGCAGCACGCCCGCCATGACCTCAGGAGGGATCCTGGGGGTCGTGTTCTCCTTCGGGCTCTGGCGGCCCACTACGCCGTTGGATGAGCGCCCGGGCCAGGGCTCGACGCACAGTGCGTCGGCGGGCATGATGTCTCGGAACGACCACAGGGACTTCACGGCGTGGACCAGGAGGCTTTGGCTGGCCGTCGACAACGCGGCCGTCGAGGTCGGCGGGCGGCGCAGCTCGGCGAGGTAGGCGGCGTAGACGGCCTGGTCGACCAACGCCAGCGGGATCCCGTCCCAGCGGTCGTCGAGGTACTCGAAGAATCGCCGGACGCCGCGGAACTGGCTTACCGCGGACGACGGGGCGAGAAGCCGGGCCCGAGGCACGAGGCGCTCGTTGAGCCGGGCGTAGAGGTACTGCCGGGCCGCTTCCCGCCGGGTGGGGTCGGCGATGCTCAGCCAGTTGACCACGTGCTCGTGGCGGCGCGACGGCGTGTGGACGAAGGGGGCGAGGTCCCAGCGGTCGTCGCCGTAGCGGGGGACGTCCTCTGGGCCGAGCCCGAGTCGTGGGCGCTGGTGGCGCACCACCGGAGCATCCGGTGGTGGGCAGCCCCGCTCGGCGCCCGCAACGTGGGCGGGAAGAGGAGTGGCGGTCATGACGCGCTGCTGGCCACGACCGGAAGCCAGGCCGCCAGCGGGTCAGCCCCGGCGATGGCCGCGGCCTCCACGACCGCCCTCGCCGGGAAGGCCGGCAGGATTTGGCGGGTGACCCGGGCGTGCGCCCGGACGAGCCGGGCGGACCACACCTCGGCGGGCAGCTCGGCACGCTGGTCCTCGCACCAGGAGGCGAAGGCGATCAGCGCCGGCAGCTTGCGGGTGTCGAACGTGGCGTTGGCGCACTCCAGGCACGCCCAAGGCGGCGCCGAGCACGGCTTGCCGGCCGGGGTGAACGGCGAGGCGTGGAAGTCGGCGCAGTTGGCCATCCACACGTCGGCGTCCGGCCGGGTGCCAGCTTCGGGCGCCACCTGCCCGGCGAGGGGGCCGAGCGGTTCGGCCCCCGGCTTCTCGGGTCGTTCCGGCGAGGCCCAGGCCGCAGCGGCTGCCGCGGCGAGCCCATCGGCCACCGCCTGCTCGTGGGTCTCCCGCAGGGCGGGGATGTCGGCGTAGTGCTTAGCCGCGACCTCGGCGCTGTGCCCGGTGACGAACACGTCGAGCCGCCCGGCCGTTGCCCGGTAGCGCTCGGCCTTGTGGGTCTTGCGCAACCGCGGCGTGACCAGGTGCAACGGCCGGCCGTCGTCGTCGCGCAGGTCGTGGCGGGCCACGAACGCCTTGATCGGACAGGACTGGCTGACCGGCGTGAGCGTGCTGCGGTGGAGCCGGCCCTGCCCGTAGCAGACCCATAAGGCGTCGGTGCCCATGGCCCGCCTGGCCCGGGCCGTGATGGTGACGAGCGCCCGCAGGATCCCGCCGGGCGTGGTGAGGTTGCCGTCGCGGACCCGCAGGCGTCCCTCGGGGCTGCCCCGCCGGCGGTTCTTGGTGTGGAGCACCTCGACGTAGCCGCGGGCCGCGTTGACAAGGCAGTCCGTTCGAAGGCCCCGGATGCACTCGACCTCCATGCCCGACTCCAGGGCGAAGGCGACGAAGAACGCGGCCAGGTCCTCGTTGGCCGGGTAGAGGAGCCGGTGCAGCTCCCCGAGGTTCCACTTCGGGCGGGCGACCCCCTGGCGGGCGCTGGCCGCGGCCAGCGTGGCCTGGCTCACAAGGCCGGCTCGGTCGATCTCCCAGGCCACGTCCTGGCGGTCCCGCCACGATCCCTCCCAGGGGGACCGGCCCGACGCCAGCAACTGCGGGCCGGCCACGGTGAGCCGGGCGATGGTCTCGCTCATGGCGGCGCGGGCCGCCCGGCGCAGCGACGCCGCCACCGCGCCGGAGTAGGCGTCTCGGGGCGTGACGATGCCTGTGGGCCCGCTCGCTCCCCATCGCAGCCGGGTAGTCAGCTCCGCCCGGACCGGGCAGGCGTCGGCCACCAGGCGGAGCAGGAACACGATCTTGTTGACCAGGACCGAAGGCGTGGTCGAGCCGGTCGAGTACCGGGCGCGTAGCCGCTCCTCGAAGCTGTCGATGTCCTCGGGCGTGAGATCGGCGGCAGCCAGGTCGGCGTCGGGATGCCGTGCGTCGAGGTGGGCGGAGAACTTCCGGAGGGCGGCGACGTACGCACTGGCGCTGGCGGGCGAGTTCACGCCCCCGCCAGCGTCGGCATGGGCGGTGAGGGTCCCGGCGAAGGCCGCCGTGAGCCTGCGATGGCCGAAGGCCGAGAGGTCGGCTCGGAAGCTCGGCCGTCGGGGAACGACAGGTCGAGACGGGCGCCCAGCGCGGCGACGGCGGAGCGCTGGGGATCGGGGTCCGCCGGGAACACCGCGGGAAACCCCGAGCGGGGCCGCCGCGGGCGGACGCTCACGACGCCTCGTTGCCGGCCAACGCCCCGATGGCGTCGGCGACGTCGTCGGCCCACGCCCCGATCGCCTCGTCGACCAGCTCCTGGGCGGCGTCCACCGAATCGAGGTAGACGTAGGTCGAGCGGATCGAGGCATGCCCGAGCAGGCCCTGGAGGCGGCGCAAGGGATCGCCCAGCATGCGCCGGTAGGCGGCGCCGTAACGGTCGGCTGGTTCTCGGGCCTCGTCGAGGTGGTGGCGGACCAGCTCGGCCAGCAGGTGCACGGCGTAGGTGTGGCGGAGGGTGTGCGGATGCACGTCGAGGGCGATCCCGTGCCGGGCGCAGCGCTGGCACGCCCGCTCGAAGATGGTTTCCCAGCTCTCCGGCCTGAGCGGCAGCCCGGTCGACGTGAGCCACAGCCAGGCTGGCTCGGGACCCTCCGGGCCGTCGAGGAGGAGCCTGCTGCGGTGCTCGGCGTGCGCGGTCGCCCATCGCCAGCGCGCCCCGCCCGCCTCCACGCCGCCCCGCCGGTCGACCTGGGACAGCACGGCCCACCCTCCCGTGCGGTAGCGGCCGTGCTCGCGTGCAGCCGCGACCGCCGTCGAGCGCTCGATGCGCCGGTAGGTCCCGACCCCGCGCAGCACCCTGGCCGGGACGCGCAGGTCCCGGCTGCGCTGGCGCTTGGCCACCGCCTCGGCCAGGGTGACACCGTTCGTGCGGCCCTTGTCGTCGGGCGCTGGCAGCTCGGGGATGACGAGGCTGGCCGCCTCGGTGAGCCTGGCCCCGGTCGTGACGCACAGCTCGGCGAAGGCGGCGTTGCGCTCCCCGTTCCGCACACGGGACGAGGGGTCCGGCGACCCGTCGGGCAGCCGGCCGCGCAGGCCGAGGTCGCGGAAGGCGCAGTAGTCCGGCAGGGATACGAAGCGCACCGACGCCCCCGGGGAGTGCGCCTCCCGGGAGCGGTTGACCTCGATCCGCAGCGGCTTGTCGGCGAGCACGAGGGCCCAGCGGTAGGTGAAGGGCAGCTCGGTGACCAGGCCCTCCCCGAGCGCCCACCGGTAGAGCTTGTCCAGCGCGGCCACTGAACGGTTCCACGTCGCCTTGCTCACCGAGGCAGTCGGGTCAACGATGCGCCTGACGCGGTGGAAGGCGACGACGTCCTCCTTCTTCGCGTCCCACAGCCCCTTGCCGCGCCGCAGCTCCAGGAACCGCGCCCAGGTGACCACGTCGAGCGCGTAGGCCCGCCATGACGCCCGTGAATGCACGCCGAGGCCGGGCAGCTGACGGAAGAAGCGGTTCAGCTCCCAGCAGTAGGAGCCGTCGGTGTCGAGGACGAAGGGCATCCCGTCCGGGACGGCCTCTTCGTCGAGCACCCCAACCAAGGCCAGAGTCGACTCAGCGACCAGCGCGTCCCGGTCGGTGAAGCAAAGTTCCACGCCTGTAACTTACGACCCTCCTGTGACATTCTGGGTTCCTCGTTGAGAGCCAGCGGGTATCGCCCGCCAGCGTGCTCCGCATCCGGCAGTTTGGAGCGCCTCCTTCCGATCGGGAGTGCTCGTTCTGGGACACGGCTCGTGCGCTCCCGCCACGAGCAGATCTGCCGAATCGGGCGCGCTGGCCGGTGGCGGGAGTTTCGCGGTCAGCTGTCGCCCTTCAAGAACGGCAGCACCCGCTGGGTGAAGCTCGCGGGGTCGAGCACGTCGGCGACGTGTTCTTGGTCCTCGAGGACCAACACCCGGGCCTTCGGCAGCACCTCAGCAACGGCCGCCGCGTGGGGCTGCGCTAGGTCGACGCTGTGCTCGCCGATCACGAGCAGCACCGGCACGATGATGGTGCGGGCGATCTCCACGTCGAGGCGGGAGGTCATCAGACCTCGGATCTCCCGGGTGATCGTGGGTGCGGCGGCAACTCGTCCCAGCCACGAGGGCGCCGTCTTGAAGGCGGCAATGTCCTCGTCGGACAGATCCTCGAGCTCGCGGAACAACAGCTCCACAACCGCGTCCCGGTCGCCCTCGGCGAGGAGCGCGTTCATCCTCGCCTCCAGGTCCGCGGGGAGCGCCCACACGCTGGGGTCGGGGATCGGCCATCCCTCGTAGAGGACGAGGCGGTCGATGTTGGACGTCATCGTCGCGGCACCGAACGCTACGTTGCCGCCGAAGGAGTGGCCGTAGACGGTGACCGTGCTCGCGTTGCTGGCTGCAACGTCGTCGACGACGGCTGCGACGTCTTCGAACTCCCGCTCGAGCGTGTAGTCCGGCGAGTCGGTGCTAGCGCCTCGACCGCGCCGGTCGAGGGTGTAGACGGTGAAGTGCGGTTCGAGGTAGGGCAGGACGGGGCGCCACCGGGTGTGGTCGGCGGGTGCGCCGTGGACGAGGACAAGCGGCGGTCCGTCGCCGGTCTGCCAGCAGGCGATCTCCGTGCCGTCGGGTGACCGCACCCGCAGTGGGTGCTCGTCACCCTCGGCTGTCGTGGATCGTTGCGGGTTCACGTCGCCGGTCGTGGCATCGGCATGCGTAGGTGGCGGGCCCTGGCGCGATAGATCACCCATCGCCGATGCCCCGTGGCGCCGCATCGGGCGCGCCCAGCAACCGCGGCATTGTCGGGGCCTACTCGTAGGGCTCGGATGACTCGACGTGATAGATCGTTGCCTCGGGGGGTGCGACGAGCGCACCGTCAAACGCCGCCATCGCGGCGGCAACCTCTGGCAGCGCCTCCTGACGATCGAGTGCGGCGCGGTCATCGAAGACCTCAGTGGCGATGAACGCGTTGGCGTCGAGCAGATCTCGCCCGATGTCGAATGTGATGACTCCGGCCACTGCCTGGCTCGCGGACTGCACCTCGGCAAGCAGGCCCCTGACTTCCTCGGCCTTGTCTGGTGAGCAGCGCAGCTTGAACCGTACGACGATCAAGCGTCACCTCCTAGCCTTGGACTGGGTTGCGGAACCATCGTAGTGAGGTCCCACCCCAGCGGACCCCACAGCTCGCGGGCCCCTCGAACCGCCCCGCGCCATATCGACGGTTCGGGGCGCGCTCCCGATGGGTAGCCCAGGTTCCCGAACGCGACCCGCCGCGCTCCGGGGCGATTGCCTGGCAACCCTCCGAAGCGTCGGTCCAGTCGGGGCCGCCCACTTCTCCGAGAAACCGACTTGTGAACCACCGAGGCCATTGGGGGGCTCACCATCCGGACGTGAACTCCGGATACGGGTTGGTCAGCGGCCGCGAGGGGGGATCAGCGATGCTCTCGTACGGCTGAGACGTTCGCCGTGCTGAGACACCCCCGTGCCTGGGTAACGCCGAGGACGTTGAAGAGCAGCCGACCGACCGGGTCGGTGGGGTCGTGCAGCGACCCGCCCAGGCTGAGCTTGACCTGGCGGTGGGTGAGGTCCTCGACGATGGCCCGGGCATCGGGCAGTGAGCGGGCCAGGCGATCGAGCTTGGTCACCGCCAGGGTGTCGCCGGCGCGGCACGCGGCCAGCGCCTCCCGCAGCCCCGGGCGGTCCCGGTTCGTCCCGGTGAGGCCGTGATCCACGTACATCCGCTCGCTGGCGACGCCGAGGGCGGCCTCGCGTTGCGCGGTCAAATCCTGTTCATCCGTGGACACACGGGCATAGCCGATCAGCAGCCCCTCCATGACCTCTCCCTCCTGGTGGTGGTAATCACCAG
>JBOGIC010000543.1:0-1506 GCA_050744985.1 Acidimicrobiales bacterium | reverse complement strand
GCCCCGGTGGCGGGGATGGAGCAGGCGCTGCCCACCGACGCGTTCTCGTAAGCCTGAACCACCGATTCGGTGGTTCAGGCTTACAAGAACGAGGTGATCTTCCGGCTCAGGGTCAGGTAAAGGGCATTGGCGAGGGCGCGGGCCGTGTCCTCGTCGAACTCGATCTCCACCGGGGCGTCGATCGACATGCCGCGCCGGCCGACGACGAAGGTGAGGGCGGTCACGTCGCCGGCCGACGTCAGGCCGGGGATGACGAGGCGACCGCCGTCCTGGCGTTCGAGGCCGATGGTGGAGGGCCGGGTGAGGTGGAGCCAGGCCGGAATTCGGGGTGCGTCGATCGGGCCCTCGGGCCGGAGCAGCACCGTGCCGTCCTCCCCTATGGGGATCGAGATCGGCAGCGTCAGCGTGTCGTCACCGGGCCGACCCGCCACAGAGAGCAACTCCTCACAGCCGGTGCGCAGGTCGTCGGCGAAGATCGACGCCCACCGGGCGCGGTCCCTACGGAACAGGGATCGGCTTGCGGGGGTGGAAGGTGACGTTGGGTTGGGCCTGGGCGAACGCCACGTTGAGGGCTTCCTGGGCGGGGGCGGCGCTGGCCAGGGCCATGCGCGCCACCTCGTCGGGGTCGGCCTCGAACGGCGGCAGGTGCTCGAGCCCCAGGTTCCGGTAGACCTTGTCGTAGTTGTAGTTGCACGCGGCGAAGGCCATGTTGAAGCGCGGGTCACGCGAGCGCATGTGCCGGGCGAAGCGGGGGTAGCGACGGCGGCCCTGGTAGAACCACCGGTAGGTCTGGCGCAGGCCGTCGTGCAGCTGCTGCTGGGTCATGTGGGCCGGCTCGTGGACGACGTGGTACAGGTTGTACTTCTGCCAGTCGAACGTGGTGATCCGTCCGTCGGCGTACATCCGGCTGAAGGTGTGCGTGCCCGGATAGGGCGTGAGGATCGAGAAGTGGGCTACGTCCACGCCGATGAGGTTGACGAACTCGGCCGTGTGCTGGAAAACGTCGGGGCGATCGTGGTCGAACCCGAAGATGAACCCGCCCTCGATGGCGATGCCGCGCTTGTGGATCTTCTCGATCAGCTCGCCGAACTCGCCTGGCCGGTTCTTCTTGTTGCACTCGATGAGCGCGTCGCGCGACATGCTCTCGAACCCGGTGAACACGGCCCGCAGGCCGGCCCGGGCTGCGAGGTCGAGCATGGCCGGGTCTCGGGCGAGCCCGATCGACGCCTGGCAGCCCCACGTGAACTTCACGCCTGACCGAACGATCGCCTCGCACAGCTCGTGCGTGTACTCGAGGTCGGCGGCCATGTCGTCGTCGAGGAAGAAGATGTAGGCGAAGTCGCCGAAGTGCTGGCCCATCCGCTTCAGCACGCCGACCTCTTCGATGACCCGCTCGACCGGGCTGTGGCGGGAGCCGCGGCCGTTGATGCGGATGACCGAGCAGAAGTCGCAGTTGAACCGGCAGCCGCGGGTGGTCTGCAGCGTGTTGAGCGGGGCGTAGCGCGG
>JBOGIC010000542.1:0-6645 GCA_050744985.1 Acidimicrobiales bacterium | reverse complement strand
CGTCGTGACCGTGATCGGCCTGTTCGTCGGGCACCTGCTGGGCGGCGCGCTGATCATCGAGTGGGTCTTCGCCTGGCCCGGCATGGGCGACCTCGCCGTGTCCGCGATCCACGCCCGCGACTACCCCTTGATCCAGGGCTTCGTGCTGTTCGCGGCGGCCGTCTACCTGGTGATCAACTTCGCCGTCGACCTCGCGTACGCGTGGCTGGATCCGAGGGTGCGACTGGACGCTCGCCGGTGAGGCTCAGCCCGTGATCGCCAAGCTGCGCCGCGACCCGTCGGCCAAGGTTGGTCTGGTGCTCGTCGTGGTGATGCTCGGCATGGCGTTGCTCGGCCCGGACCTGGCGCCGCACGACCCGTTGGCGGTGACGACCGATCGCCTGGTCGGGCCGAGCTGGTCGCACCCCCTCGGCACCGACGGCCTCGGACGCGACGTCCTCTCCCGCCTGCTGGTCGGCGCCCGGTTGTCGCTCGGGACGGCGCTGCTGGCGGCGGCGCTGGTGAGCCTCATCGGCGTCGTCGTCGGGACTGTGGCGGGGTTCATCGGCGGCTTCGTCGACGGCGTGCTGATGCGGGTCGTCGACGCCGTGCTCGCCGTCCCGGCCCTGATCCTGGCGCTGGCGGTGTCGGGACTGTTCAAGCCGAGCCTGCTCGCCGTGATGCTGGGCCTGGTGACGATCTGGTGGGCGGGATACGCACGGGTCGTGCGGGCGCTCGTGCTCACCATCCGCGAGCGCCCGTTCGTGGAGTCGGCCCGGGCGGCGGGGGCGAGCGAGGGGCGGGTCGTCGTGCGCCACGTGCTGCCGAACGTCGTGTCCCCGGTCATCGTCCTCGCCACCCTGGAGATCGGTCAGCTGATCCTGGCCGTGGCGGCGCTGACGTTCCTGGGCCTGGGCGCGCCCCCGCCGACGCCGGAGTGGGGGGCGATGCTCAACGACGGTCGTTCGTACTTCCTGTCCGACCCCCAGCTCGTCCTGATCCCGGGCGCCGCCATCTGCCTCGCCGTGCTCGGGTTCAACCTGCTCGGCGACGGGATCCGCGATGCGCTCGATCCCCGCCTGTCGACGCCGACGCGGGTGTGGCGACGGTCACCATTGGGTACCCCCGGAGGCACACGGATAAAGGAATCGCTTGCTGGGGAGGCAGAATTCTCATGATTGTCTGGATCATCGCCGTCATCTTGGCCATCGCCGGAGTCGTCCAGTTGCTGCAAGGGCAGATCCTGTGGGCGATCCTGCTCTTCATCGCCGCCTGTGCGGTAGGGCCCGGCGGCTACAGCATCTTCCGTAGCCGCGCCTGAACGCTCAGCCCGCGGAGGTTTGGGGTGACCAGGCGGGGTCGCGCCCCGTAAGCCCGATCACCTGGTCGAGGAGGGGAACACCGGGAGCGACAGTGACGGGAGGGCCGAACAGGCCCTCCCGCTGCGGGCCTTGGACCGCTTCGGCGAAGCCCCGGACCGCGTGCAGGAGGTGTTCCTCGGGGTCGTAGGCCTGGCCCGTCGCACGGGCGAGGTCCCACCCGTGGACGACCAGTTCGTCGAGGACGACGATCCCCGCGGCCTCGCCGGGCAGGTCCACGCCACCCGCTTGGGTCATCCCCGTCCAGGCCTGCGGGTCACGCCAGGCGACCGCGAGGCGCTCGAGGTCGGCGGGGATCCGCGTGCGCCAGTCGTCGGTCAGGCGCGTGGCGTCGCCCGACGGCGCGTGCGAGGTGAGGCCGCCGAGGTCCTTGGCGGCGGCGGCCTGGAAGGCCATGGCGAAGCCACCGATGTGCTCCACCAGGTCACCGACCGTGTAGGCCGGGCAGGGCGTCGGGAGATCGAGGTGCGGTTCTTCGAGCGCGCGGACAAGGCCGGCCATCCGGCTGGTCGCCGGTTCGAGGTCGATGGATGTCATCGCCGGTTGGACGTCGGATGCGACCGGAAGTCATCGGTCCCTCAGGGGCTACGCAGCCACGGGTCCTTCAGGTCGATGTAGGTGAGGCCCTCGGCGAGGGACATGTACTCCTGGAACTCCTCGGGGATCTCGCCGGACATGCTCGCCTCGCCCTGGCGCGCCGCCTCCTCGCTCGTGAAATAGATGGCCTCGGTGTAGTGGTCGCCGTCCCATGCCCGCACCGAGCCGATCACGTCGGGGCGCATCTCGCTCATCTTCGGCATCAACTGTTCCTCGAGCTCACGCAGCCGGGCGCGGTCGCTGACCCGACCCTGCATGAACTGGACGAAGCCGGCGTCGTCGGAGCCCCCGGCGAGCGTCGTGTCGACGTCGCCGCAGTCCCGGAACACGACGTCGCCGTCGAAGAACTTCGCCGTCTCGTTCCACCACTCGCCCTGCTCGGGGCGGCCGCTGTTGGCCCGGGCCGCCTCCTCGGTCTCGAACCGCACGAGGGAGATGACGGTCCCGTCGTCAGCCACGCCCCCGGTGCTGCCGAGGTACCCGGCCGCCCCGGGTGCCAGCTCCTGATGCCACCGGTCGAGTTGCTGGCGAAGGCCGTCGGCGTTCGTCGTCTTGCCCTGGATCACTTGGATGAACACGTGCGCTACCTCCGGTTGGTCGGCCGTTACGGTACGCCAGTCACACGGCCGGCGACGGGCGCACGACCGAGAGAACGGGCTCGGTCATGACCGTTGTGACGATCGCCATCACGACGAGCATGGTGAACAGCTGCGCGTCGAGCCAGCCAGGTCCGCTCGACTGCGAGGATGCCCAGCTGCCACAGATCCGTCGACGCCGATTCCGCGATGTCCAAGCCCAGGACCTTGCATGCGACGGACTCTCACCGCACACCACAAAGCTCCGCGATCTCGCCGCCTGAGTGACCTGTTCGCTCGCATCGATGAGTGGTGGGGGGAGCAAGGTGTCCCCAGGAGTCTCGCTGAAGAGATCGACCGACTCTTCCAGGACGACCTCCCCGAAGTCCTCGACGCTGGGAGCCCCGCCGACGCGGCCCGCCTGGCTAGCATGCTCGCCGACCGCGTAGATCCCCTGCTGCTTCCGCCGAGCGACTGGTAGGGGCGCCGTCGGGCTACCCGGCGACCAGGCCTGGCGCGTCGGGCTCTTCGCTCACGCTTGGGATATCGAGATCGCGGAACGTCACGAGTGCCGCGTAAGGGATTCCCCGCGAGGCAAACCGCGGTGCAGCGACATCGTCTCGATCCACAAGGCTGATCGCTCCGGCGATACGCGCGCCCGTCTTCTCGATCTCGCCCAGGGCCTCCATGATCGAGCCCCCGCTCGTAACAACATCATCCACGAGCAGAACCCGTACGCCATCGGCGAGAACAGCGCCTTCGATTCGCTGCCGTGTCCCGCGATCCTTCGCTTGCTTTCGGACGAAGAACCATTCCTTGTCCGCGAGCACAGCGACGATGTGGGCCAGATGGTCCGCACCGTTGGTCAATCCGCCGACGGCGTCGAACTCGAGTCCGAGGTCCGCGACGAGCTCAAGGAGCGCCTCACCGCCGATGACCAGGTCATGACCTTGGCGCAGGGCGCGCTTGCCATCAATGAAGTAGTGGCTCATCTTGCCGGCTGCGAGCCGGACCCGTGTCTCATGGTGCTGAAGCCCACGGTCACGAACGAGGTCGATGAGTTTGTCGCGTAGCTCAGTCAAACGGCTGCTCTCCGATGGCACACCGAAGCGGTGGCTCCTGGTCACCACGCGCACGAAGTCCCATCGTGTCACTGCCTCGTCGGATGGGTCCACCTCGCCTTGACAGACCCGTCCCGTAGCCTGGCCTTGCGCCGTGAATCGCGCGCCGTGGGTCACGACTCACAGCCTCGCAGTCAGCTGTCGCTCCATCGCGGATGCCCCGATCGGACGGGCGGGCGAACGGCATCAGGGTTCGTCATCCACGGCACTCGCCGCCGACCTTCAAGCCAGCCAACCGTGGCCGCTCGGCGAGTAGGGACGCGCCGCGAACCCAGTCAGTCATTGTCATGCGATCGTCGTCGTCGTGGGGGTAGGGGGACTTGCATCCCCCACGTTCTTGCGAACCAAGGAACCTGAATCCTGCGTGCTGAGGTGTCCTGAGACACCGCCACACTGCGCCGACTACGCGAAAGCCCAGGTCACGGCCGGTACGCCCGGTGACCGACGCCGACCGGGAGCGACCAAGATGGCCCACGAACGCGTGTCCAGTCGGTGGCCTTGTGCCTCTTCGTGTTCCTCGCGTCGATACGGGCCAGGCGCTGCCAGACGGCATGAAGAGCATCCCTACACGCGCCCAGCCACCTCAGTCCGCTTGCCCCGGCGTCCACAAGCCTGCCACGGGCTGCCCATCGATACCCGCTGGACTGGTGTGTACCCACATGGGGTCGTCGACGCCGCCCATCCGCCTCCGACGACCACTGTCGGCCGCGGGCGACGCGCCTACCGGTGTCGCTGATCGCGACCGGCGTGCTGAGCCGGCTCAACCGACGCTGATTCCGGTCCAACAGGTGAGGTCACGAGCTGGAGAAGGCAGAGCCCATTTGCAGTGCCGACCGCGATTGTCTGCCCGGGCGGCGAACGGCGACCCGCCGGCGCGGTGCCGTCGTCGACCCGGCCTTACCAGTAGCGGGCGAGGTCGGCGTCGGCCCCGGACGGGTCGATCCCCGCCGGAGTCTCGACGGCGTTGAAGCCGTCCGCATCCACGGCCAGCTCGGGGAGGCCGCCCCTCCCGACGAGCCGTGGGTCGAACCCCGAGATCAGGGCGATCTGCCAGGGCGCGCCCGTGCGGCCCGCACGAAGACCACGGCCTCGACGAACGGCCCGTCAGTGTCGGTGCGCACTCGGCGAGGAATCGGGCCGGGTAGCCGGGCTGCCGCGGCACGCTGAGCCGGACGTCGATCGGGTCGGCGAACGGATGTCGTTGCCGAGGTAGGCGGCAGCGAGCACAGAGCCGGCGGGCCTCGTAGCCGGCGTGGGGTGAAAGACCATGCCCACCAGGCCGGCGATCAGCACCACCTCGTAGGTGTCGGCACGCCAGGCCAGGCGTAGTTTTGGAGGACTCGTCGCGAATGGTCGGGCATACGCCTGTAACTTCCGATGAACCCGGGCGTCATGACCGGCACAGCACCTGCATCGGGCAGGGCTACCCCTGAAAGGGAGTGCCGATGACCACATTTACCTTAGGAAATGTCGCGCCCGGATTCGCCGCGGGCTCAGGAGGCGTTCCGGCTCGCCTTGCCGAACGGAAAACGAACCGTTCTCGGCCGCGTCGATATCCGGCGATTCGACGAGCGATTGCTCCAGGACACGGCCCGCCTCGAGCGCCTGCGCGACGAGTGCGGGTGCACGGCGGGGGCCCTGTTCCTCGCCGTCGGGGTGGCCGGAGCGTCGGTGGCGGCACTTCGCCACGGGGCTTCGAGTGTGCTCGGCGGCACCAAGGTGGCGGCGCTGGCCTTCGCCGCCGTGGTCGCCATCACCGTCGCCGGAAAGCTGGGCGCCATCGGCGTCGCCCGCCTTCGCTGGCGCGTCGAGAGCGCCAATGTCTTGCACCGGCTTCTGAGTGCGAAGGGGGCCGACGATGTTCACTAAATGGGTGACGGCCTGGTGCCTGACGGTGCGAGCGTTCCGGGAGAGGATCGTCGTATTCCGCGAGAGGTGGGTGCGGGCCTGCACGAAGTGGTCCCGCAACGCTTTCCGGCAATGCGCGCAGTGGGCCGATCAGGGATTCAACCAGTGCGCCCAGTGGGGTACCGAGATCTCCAAGCGTTGCGGCCGCCGCTGGCGGTGGCTGTGCCGGCTCGTCGTCTGGGTCGTGGTGAATGTCTGCCGGCTGGTTGTCTGGGTGGCGCAGTTGGTCTGCGTGATCGTCGTCTGGGTGGTCAGGTTGGTCTGTGTGGTGTTCGCATGGATCGTCTTCATCGTGGCCTGGGTGCTGATCCGCATCTGGCTGATCGTCACGCGCAAGCCCTGCGAGGCGGCCGGTAAGGACGACCTGGTGGGTACCGTCCGCGCCACGTTCTCGATCGTCCTCATCGTCCTCGGCCTCTTCGGCGGAGCCGCGCTGGCTCTGCACCAGTTGGACCAGGGTTCGACGGGAGCCACGATGGCGACCGCCGAGGCACCGGGCGTGGCGGCCAGCGGGCCGTCGCCCGAACCGACGGCGCCAGCGGCGGAGGAGCCCGCGACCCCAACCGACGCGACGGAAGCGGCGCAGGACGCGACCGAACCCTCCGAGGCCGCCGCCGAGCCCGTGGTGCCAGTGCCGACGCCGGCCCCGGCGAACCCGCCGGTCGCCCCGTCGACTGAGGTCGAGGTGACGAAGCCGTCGCCGGAGCCCGCACCGGAAGACGAGCCCGAGCCGACACCGCCGACGACGACGCCCCCGGCGGTCCCGATGGCCCAGACGATCGAGTTCGCGCAACCGGGGAACGTGCGCTTCACCGGCGGAGCGGTACAGCAGATGGTCGTGTCGGCGACGGCCTCGTCGGGCCTCGCCGTCACGTTCACGACGACCACGCCGGCGGTGTGTGTCGCCGAGGGCACCAACGGCTCGGCCATCAGGCTCGTCGGCTACGGGACCTGTACGGTCGTGGCCGGCCAAGCGGGCGACGACAGCTACAGCGCCGCCACACCGGTCACGCGGAGCTTCGCCGTGACGGACTAGGTGGGCGGTTCGGAGGCCGCAACCACGCAGCGGCCATGACGGCCCCGCAC
>JBOGIC010000541.1:0-5947 GCA_050744985.1 Acidimicrobiales bacterium | reverse complement strand
TGCGCGCCGCGCGCACCGCCGCGGCTCCCGCCGCCGCCGACAGGGGTGGCGCCTCGGCGAGCCCGTCGCCGATGCGGTACCGCACGCGCGTCTCGACGGCGCCGATCGTGAGGTGGACGTCCGTCGCCCCGGCACCGAGCGCGTCGGAAAGGAGAGCCTCGAGGGTGCTCGAGTGGTGGTTGGCGGCGCCGTTGGTGGGCGGCCGGTGCGGGGCGGGCGGGGCGGGCGCATAGGAACGCTCGATCGTCGCGGCGAGCTCGCTCGGGGCCGCCAGCCGAATCACGACATGACCGCCCACGGCGTGCTCCAGGCGTGCGAGCGCGTCGTCGTCGAGCGGCTCGGCGACCGCCACCTCGACGCCCTCGGGGGTGGTGCGCACCGGAACGGCCATGAGGCTGCGGGCGAGGTCCTCGGGCAGGCGCGCCACGGCGTCCGAGTCGGGTGACTGGTGGCCCAGGTCGGCGACCGGAAGGTCGAGCTGGACCCCGAGGGCGGCCACGATCGCGCGTTCGTCGAGCAACCCCATGTCCACCAGCACGGCGCCCAAGCGCAGGCCCGAGCCCTGCTGGCGCGTGAGGGCGTCGGCCAGCGACCGCTCGGTGAGCACCCTGGCGCCGACCAGGATCGAGCCCAGGCGACGGCCCACGGCGACAGTCACACGCTCACGATGAGGGCCCGATGTCAACGGACAACCCGTCCGGCCCCAAAATTTTCCCAACCATGCATGGGCTCCGGACCTCGCCGGCCGCCGGCAAGTTGGGAGATTTCTGACAACTGCTTGGGGCTGTGGTGATGGTCGTCCGTCACGCTGAGCCCATGACGGTTCTCGACGCACCCCACGACACCACGCACGGCCGGACGGGCCGTGGCGCCCACCCGGCGGGCCGCCCTTCGTTCATGACGCTCCTGCCTACCGACCCTGCGCTTGTCCCCGCTCCCAACCGACCGACGATCAGCGTCGTCATTCCCACCCTTAACGAAGCCGAGAACATCGGCCACGTTCTGCGCCGGCTGCCCGACATGGTGAGCGAGGTGATCGTCGTCGACGGTCATTCCGCCGACGGCACCGTTGACGTCGTCAGGACGCTCCGGCCCGACGCCAAGATCGTGTACCAGGACGGCAAGGGTAAGGGCAACGCACTGGCATGCGGCTTCCGGGAGTCGACGGGTGAGATCACCGTCATGCTCGACGCCGACGGGTCGACCGACCCCGTGGAGATCCCACGCTTCGTCGCCGCCCTGACCAACGGCTACGACTACGCCAAGGGCACCCGCTTCATGACCGGGGGCGGCAGCGACGACATCACGCCGATCCGCCGGCTCGGCAACAGGGCGCTGACGACGGCCGTCAACCGGATCTGGCACGTCAACTACAGCGACCTCTGCTACGGCTACAACGCCTTTTGGACGCGATGCACGCCGCCGGTCGCCGACTGCAGCGGCTTCGAGGTCGAGACCCTCATGACCATCCGCCTGTCGGGCGCCGACACCAGGGTCATCGAGGTGCCGAGCGTCGAGGCGCCACGTATACACGGCACGTCCAACCTGCGGGCCGGGCGCGACGGGATGAGGGTGCTCCGCACGATCCTCGCCGAGTGGGTGCGGCCCCGATGAGAGAGGTCAGCGTCATCATCTGCGCCTACACGCTCGACCGGTGGGCCATGCTCGAGCAGGCGGTCGCATCGGTGCTCGACCAATGGGTTCCCGTGCGGGAAGTCGTGATCGTGATCGATCACAATCGGGAGCTCCTGGAACGGGCCCGCCAGCGCTGGGGGACGGAGGGTGGGCCCGTCCCCCAGCCGGTCGTTGTGCCCAGTGCCGGGGCGCCCGGCCTATCCGGGGCGCGGAACACGGGTGTGGCGGTTGCCCGCTCCGAGATCGTGGCCTTCCTCGACGACGACGCCCGGGCCGACGAGCTCTGGGTCGAACACCTGCTGGCGCCGTACGAGGACCCGACGGTTGTCGCCTGCGGGGGGACCGCGGTGCCGGCGATCGCGGGCGCCCGCCCTGCGTGGTGGCCCATCGAGTTCGACTGGGTGGTGGGGTGCTCCTATCTCGGGCTCCCGACGGGTCGGGCCGACGTTCGCAACCTCATCGGCGCCAACATGTCGCTCCGGCGGGACGCCGTCGTCGCGGTCGGTGGATTCCCGGAGGGCATCGGCCGCGTGGGCGCCCGGCCCGTCGGCTGTGAGGAAACCGACCTTTGCATCCGCGTCGGGCAGCGCTGGCGCAGCGCGCGCGTCGTGTACGAGCCGGCGGCGCGGGTCTACCACCACGTGCCGGCGCACCGGCTGTCGTGGCGCTACTTCCGGGCGCGGTGCCTCGCCGAGGGTCGCTCCAAGGCCCAGGTGGCGGCCCGCGTCGGTCGTGAACGGGCCCTCGCGTCCGAGCGGGCCTACGTCCTCAGGGTGCTCCCGAAGGGCGTGGCCGCGGCGATGGGGGCAACCGTGCGCGGCGACGTGCGGGGTGGCCTTCGGGCGGCTGCCATCGCCGCCGGTCTGACGCTGACGACGGTCGGATACGTGCAAGGGCGGCTGAGCCTGTGGAGGTACTCGTCATGATGGTGCTGCGTCACAATGAGGACACCCACGGCGCCGTGCGTCTCGTGGACGTTGAGGTCGGGCTGCCGATCCACGACATTCAGCCGAAGCGCTCGGCGCTCGGCGGCACGTACGAGCAGCTGCGGTTGCTCGTTCGCATGCACCGCCAGCCGCTCGGGACGGTCAGCCTGCGGTTGCCGCTGGAAGGTCTGGATGCGGGCCTGGTCGCCGATGCCGTGTGGGCCGCGATGGCCGGCGCCATCCAGGCCCATTGCCGGCGGGATGGTCTGCCGGTCCCCGAAAAGCTGACGAGCCGTGGCGTTCAGGCCACGCAGGCCGGTCGTGGCGTTCAGGCCACGCCGGCCGGTCGCGGGCTGGATCACCCGGGTGAGGCATGTTCGTGGCGGCGCCGACTCGCGGGGAAGAAACTGCCGCTGGTCAGCCTGGTTGTTACGACCTGCGGCGGCCCGCACAGTCGCCTCATCTCCACGCTCGACGACGCCGTGAACCAGACCTATCCGAACTACGAGATCGTGGTCGTCGACAACCGCCCGCAGGCATCGGGCGTACGGGAAGCGCTGGCCGACGCCTTCGGCGGCTACATCGACATCCGGTACGTCGCCGAACATCGACCCGGGCTCTCCTACGCTCGTAACCGCGGGGCGACGGCGGCCCGCGGCGAGATCGTGGCGTTCACCGACGACGACGTCGTGCTCGACCGCGACTGGCTGGCGAACCTTGTCTGCGGGTTCGACGACCCCCGCGTCGCGTGCGTGACCGGTCTCATCCTCCCCCTCGAGCTGGAGACCGGCGCACAGAGCCTGCTCGAGGAGTTCGGCGGCTACGCCAAGGGCTTCGAGCGCCGGACCTGGGACTGTGCCGAGCACCGGCCGGGGACTCCGCTCTACCCCTATACCGTCGGCGTCTTTGGCTCGGGCGCCAACGCCGCGTTCCGCACGGCCGCGCTGGCGGACCTGGGCGGGTTCGACGCCACGCTGGGCACGGGGACACCGGCCCGTGGCGGCGAGGACATCGACATCTACGTCACGTGCGTCGAGCGCGGCTACCGCATCACCTACGAACCCGCCGCCATCGTCCGCCACGCCCACCTCCGTGACATGGTGCAGGTTCGCCGCAAGGTCCACGACTACGGCGTCGGGCTCGGGGCGATGCTGACCAAGCACCTCCTCCAGAGTCCGGAGAGCGCCGCCGCCATGCTCGTCCGGGTGCCCGCGGGCGCCGTCCATCTCCTCAGCGGCAGCTCTACCAAGAACGTCTCCAAGTCGGCCTCGTACCCCAAGTCGCTCGTGTTCTCCGAGATGGTCGGGTTGGTCTACGGGCCCTTCGCGTACCTTCGCAGCCGGGCATTGTCGTGACGGCCCCCGCGGCCGTGCTGGTGCGGGAGGCGCCGAGCCCGGCGGCACCCGCAGCGGCGCCTGCCCCCGCACGTGCCCGGCGGTGGCGCCGGCCCGATCCGATGGCGGTCACCGCGTCGGCGCTCATGGTCAACACGGCGGTCACCTCCGGGCTGGGGATGGTCTTTTGGGCCCTCGCCAGCCGGGCCTACCCCGCCCGCGTGCTCGGGGAGGCGGCCGCGCTCATCGCCGCCATGATGCTGCTCTCGGTCATCTCCCAGCTGAACCTGTCGATGGGCATCGCCCGGCTGCTCCCGCAGGTGACGGACCGCCGGTGGCGGCCGGTGCTGGGTGCATACGGCGTGACGGCGGCCGTGGCGCTCGTCGTCTCCGGTGCCTTCGTGATCGCCGCTCCTCGGCTCTTCGGCGGCTTCGCCTTCCTCGGACACCGCCCCGCCATGGCCTGCGCCCTCGTCGTCGCGGTCGTGCTGTGGAACGTCTTTGCGTTACAGGATGCCGTGCTCACGGCGTCGCGCTGGGCCGTGGTCGTCCCCATTGAAAACGGCGTATTCGGCCTGCTGAAGATCGGGCTGATGGTCTGGCTGGCCGGGCATCTCGCGGAGCAGGGGATCTTCGTGGCGTGGCTGGGTGCGATGGCGGTGATGCTCCTGCCCGTCAACGGCTTCATCTTCGGCAGGGTGCTCCGGTCGCGGCGCTCGCCTCGCGCACAGCCGTCGGTCAGCGCCCTGCCGATCGCGGATCGCCGCCGCGTCACGCGCTATCTGGCCCTCGACTACGTCGCGGCGCTGCTGAACCAGGGCTACACGTCGATGCTCCCGCTGCTCGTGGTGGCGGTGCTGGGTCGGGACGCGAACGCGTACTTCTACATCGCGTTCCTCGTTGCCGGGGCGGTCCGAGCGGTCGCCGAGGCCATGAGCACGTCGCTGGTCGTGGAGGGTGCCCACGACGAGTCCGAGCTGGCTTCCCTGGCGCGGCGGAGCGTGACCCGGTACGTCAAGTACGCCGTACCGGGCGTGCTGCTGCTGGCGGCGGGGGCCGGGCTGCTGCTCGCGCCGTTCGGTGCGGCCTACGTCGACCACGGCGTCGCCGTGCTCCGGTTGCTGCTGGTGGCAACACTCCCACAGGCCGTCGTCAGCCTGTACATCGCCGTCGAGCGGGTCCGGGCCAACGTCGGTCGGGTCCTCGCCGCGGAGGCGGCGGTCGTCATCCTCGTGACGGCGGGGGCTGTGGCCGGTATGCAGGCCGTCGGCCTGGTCGGGCTGGGCTGGGCGTGGTTGGTCGCCCAGTCGGTCGTGGCGGCGGCAGTGACCCCGGGCCTGTGGCGTGCCTGCCGCCCGCGGGCCGTGGCGGCGGTGTAGGCGCGCCGGGAAATGACGATGGTGAGGTTCGATCATCGGCGACCGCCGCTCCCGTTCCGGGTGCTCGCGGCGTGCCTGGTCGTGGCGGGGACGGCGGGCGCCGTCGGCCGGCAGCTGCGCTCGGGACCCGACGCGGCCACGCAGGCCGGCCATGGCGTTCGGGCCACGCAGGCCGGCCATGGTGTTCAGGTCACACAGGCCGGTGCGGCCCCGCGGCCGAGGCCATCGGACGTCGCCGTGCCGCCGAGACGGGTGGACCCCTTCGATGCCGGCGCGACGGCCGTCACGGCGATGCTGCTCCTCCTCGTTGGCCTCGGTGTCACGGGCCCGGCCCGCCTGTTGCTGGCGCTGGCGTTTGTGAGCTTCGGGCCGGGCTGGGCCCTGCTGACGCTCGCCGGGCCGCTCGTGGGGGGCACGGCCAAAATGGCGCTCGCCGCGGCGCTGAGCCTGGCGGTGTGCACGGCGGTCGTGCAGGGCCTGCTGTGGTTGCGGGTGTGGCAGCCGGACGCCTTCGTCGCCGTCCTGGGCGGCTTCAGCCTGCTGGTGGTGGGCGTGCGCCTTCTCGTCCCGGCGCGATGACAACGAGCGCGCTGCCGGTATGGGTCGGCGAGGTGGAGTTGGGTCGCTCCTTCGTACCCTCCGGGGCGGCGAGGGAAGGGCACGCCGACGACCG
>JBOGIC010000540.1:0-3663 GCA_050744985.1 Acidimicrobiales bacterium | reverse complement strand
GCAAGGTCGTGGTCCACGACGACCACGTCCGCGTCGACCTCGCCCTGCGCACCTACACCCCGGTGCTCATCGACGCCGGCTTCCCCGAGCTCGAGGTCGCGATCCCCTGGTGGGGAGGCAGGAAGCTACGCTTCGGCTTCCCGCCCCGCTGAACAACCTCAAGGGGACTATCGCAACAAACCCTGCCGAGGATCGAGGTTAGCCGGCGGTCCGGCTGCGGGCAGCCACTCGGCCATCTCCGGCTCATAGCGCTGGCAGGCCTCGCCGGCGAGAGGGGAGCTAGCGAAGGCGAGGCCGGCGCCGGTCCCCCCCGCGGCGCCGTCGGGGCGCACCGGCGTGCACCCTGCGAACCGGTCCGTGAGGGCGTTCACACCCCTGTCCCTGACGATGGTGGCACGGGTCAGCCGTCGATCCGACCAGTCGCCGGAGCGAGGCCGGGCTCCCTCTCTGAGGGTGTCGGTCACCGAAGCATTCGCTCGGTCCCGAGCGCTTGCCATCTGAATGCCCGCGATGACGCGCACGCCGGGCCCAACGACAGCTCGCTTTCACCGCGATCGGACGAGGCCCACGGCCGGGTGTCAGCTCATGTGCCCCATGGGCTCGTTCATGACCGGGGGCTTGTCGCCCACGCCCGAGACGGTGGGCAGCAGGCTCGGGCGGAAGATCACCGCCAACCCCAGCGCGATGAGCCCGATGCCCACGACGCGGCTGAGGCCCACCGCATGGCGCCAGTTCTTCTCGACCAAAAGGATCAGGGCGACGGCGACCATCCAGACCAGGTTCATGAGGCCCACGACGACCAGCACCGCCATCAGGGCCCAGCAGCAGCCCAGGCAGTACGCCCCGTGGGAGACGCCCGCCCTGAACGCCCGGCGGGCGCCGCCGCCGAAGTCGTGGCTGAGCACGAACTGCAGAGGTGTCCGGCAGGCTCGCAGGCAGAGCGACTTCCACGCGGTGAACTGGTACGCGCCGGCCACGGCGAGGATGCCCCCGGCGAGTGCCGGCAGCCACCAGGAGTCTCCGGCGTCGGCGGCGAGGTTACGGAACCCGAGGAACGCCAGCAGGGGTACGACGCCGACAAGGGACCAGACAGCCAAATAGCCCCCCACGAAGGCGACCGTGGAGCCGCGGCCCCCGCCCCGCCTGAGGACCACCGTGCGGTGCGCCAGGACCATGGGGGCCACCGCCGGGAACATCATGGCCACCATCATCCCGACCCACATGCCCAAAAAGACGGGGATTGCCATGTCGTTGGGCGCCCGGCCGCCCACCTGGCCCAGGCCCGTCACCATGTCCGACATGTCACCGGCCTGCCGGGCGGCGATGACCCAAGCAACGCCGGCCAGAGCGACGAGCCACAGCACGACGGCGGCGGTCACCCGACGGGGGAGGAGGCTGTAGGTCGCTCGGGGCGTGTCGGTCCGTCCGGCGAGGACCGGCGCCTCCGCCATCACGCGCTCCAGTCGAACTCCGCCATCTCCGAATGACCGCCGCTCTCCCAGTCGCGAAACTCCGGGTCGTGGAAGTGGGTGCCCGTGCCATTGCCCAAGAAGGTGTCGTCCCGGAAAGACGCCGCGGCATGCAACAAGCGGGTCCTCTCCCCGGAGGGGCCCTTCAGGGGGTTGAAGACGCCCACGCCGACGCCCTCGACGGTGACCCGCAGCTCGTCGCCGTCGTCTGTGAACGTCACCGCGGCCTTCTTGGCCGGGAGGATTTCGGGGACAAGCGCTCCGACCGCTTCGAACACGCCACCTTTCTGCCCGCCAAGGACGGGTTCGAGGGCCGCACACTGCTCGGCCGACAACCCGCTGTCGAAATAGACCCGGCCCTTACCGTCGCCGGCGAGAAACCCCCGGGGCCAGTCGGCGACAATCGCGACCTTGGCGCCGCCGACGTCGACACCGTCGATCTCGCCGCTGTGTATGTCGAGGCCGATGATCCCGGAGCACCATCCCCGGTCACCATCAAGCTCGCCGAAGAGGCAGGGGCAGCCGACGTCGCAGCTGCAGGGGGCCACATACCTACCGGTCATTTGCCAGGGCATCATTCCTCCTTGACGATGGGCTTTGGCTTCGCGTCGCCGAAAGAACTCCTGCGCTCGAGACGCGGCGTCGCTCCGGCGACGAGGCCCGATGGACTAGCGACAGGACGGACCGACGAGAAGGGCGATGGGAACCGTTCGGCGCCGGGTCGGACAGCGGGACAGGAGCGCCACCGCTGCTTGGGCGTGACCCATCGCGACGGTTCAACTGGTTCAGCCGCAGCGCCAATGCTGCCTCCCTCCGAGTCGAAGCGTAACGCTCGCTCGGTGCATCGCCAAGGTCACGTGAATTGCAACGGCCGGCACGCGGCGCGGCGGAGGTGGCCGGGTTGCTCGACGGCCTGGCCGTAGTGGCCGAGGCGGTCGTGGTCGTCACCCTCCTTGCCGGGCTCACCTCACCCACCACCCGCACACCCACACGTCAGCACTCGTCGGCCTACGACGGGCCTGTCCCCTGAGCGAGCGCGGCATCGCGCGGCCGGCGCGGCATATCCTTCGTGGTGCGGTGGGGGAAGGGGCAGGGGGATGCCTCACAAGATGAAGCCGGCCCGCCACCTGGGGGTGGTCGGGCTCGCCGGGATCGCCCTGGCGGCCCTGCCCTGGGCGTCGGCACGCGCGCAGGTCTCGCCGGTGGCGACGGCTCCGGTACAGGTCTCGGGGAACCCCGATCCGGCTCGGGCCCATGTCGTCCCGTGGATCGCCCGGAACCCCAAGAACGGCACGCTGGTGATCGCCGACACCGAGAACCGCACGAAGAAGACCGTCGACGTGTATGTCTCGATCGACGACGGCCGGTCGTGGCGGCCGGCGGGCGACCCGATGGTCAAGCCGTGGACCGACTCCTCGAGCGACGCCGAGGCGAACGTCAACCACACGCTCGTGTACGACAAGAACGGCGTGCTCTACCTGGCCTTCCAGGCCAACGATCCGAAGCTCACCAACACGACGAGCCGGCCCGACCGGCCGCGGCACATCTTCCTGGCCCGCTCGACCGACGACGGCAGCACGTTCCAGACGGTCAAGGTCTTCGAGGCCCCCGAGTCACCCGACGTGCCCCGGAGCGCGGGCAAGCGGAACAACCGCCCGTGGGTGGCGGTCGACCCCAACGATCCGCAGTACGTCTACGTGTCGTGGATGCAGTGGCACACCAACGACGAACCGGTCGCGTCGGGCAACAAGGCCCTCATCGCCTCGTCGAGTGACGGCGGCCGTACGTTCGGGAAGCCGTTCAGCCTGCGGGAAGGGGACGTCCAGGGCTCCTACGAGGCGCGTCCTGCTGTCGACCGGCACGGCACCGTCCACACGGTGATGGCGGGCCGGGCCTACGTGCCCCCCGAGGTTCCGACGGGAACGCCGCCGCCGATCCGCACCGTGAACTATCGGTTCTCGACCGACCACGGCCAGACGTGGAGCGAGCCCAAGATGATCGAGGAGGGCAACTCCAGTTTCTCCTTCAACCGCAAGTGGGGCCTGCGCGCCGACCCCAACAGCGACACGCTCTACGCCATCTGGTATGGCCATCCCAATCCCCGCGCCGCGCTGCCCCAGGACGACCGGGACGTCTACCTGCGGGTTTCGGAGGATGCCGGGAAGACCTGGTCGGACCGCATCCTCGTCAACAC
>JBOGIC010000539.1:0-2118 GCA_050744985.1 Acidimicrobiales bacterium | reverse complement strand
GCTCCACCCGGCTGTCGCCGCCGGCGTGGACCCGTGCGGGGACGAGGCGCCGGGTCGCGTCCAGCCGGGGCCGGCGCCGGATCAGCACGGAGACGATGGCGACGCCGACCAGGCCAACGCCCCCGGCGGCGAGGGCGAACAGCTCGAGCACGCCGAAGGTCCGCCCCGCCCCGGCCATCGCGATCGAGCCCATCACCACCGCCCAGCCGCGGCGCGTGATCACTTGGCCGCGCCCCCTGCGTTTAGTCCGCGATAGAGGGGTCCCACAGCCCCAATGGCGCGGTTCAAACGCACTAGGTCGACCGGGTGGGCACCGCCACGGCCGCCAGGATGTCGCCCAGGAGGTCGCGCCGCCGGGCGCCCCGCAGCTGGGCCTCGGGCGTGAGCGCCAGGCGGTGCTCGAGGACGGGTCCGGCCAGGGCCTTGATGTCGTCGGGCACGACGTACTCGCGGCCCACCGACGCGGCGCGGGCGCGGGCCGCCCGCAGCAGGCCCAGGGCGGCGCGGGGCGACACGCCCAGGGCCAGGTCGGTGCGCCGCCGCGTGGCGTCGGCCACGTCGACGATGTAGCCCTTGAGGCTCGGCGCCACGTGGATGGCCTGGGCCATCTTGATCATGATCTCCACGTCGGAGTCGGTGGCCACGGCGCCCAGCTCGTTGATGTCGTGGGAGCCGGCCCCGCCGGCGTGGGTGTCGAGGATGGCGATCTCCGACGACCGGCCCGGGTAGCCCATCTCGATGCGCATGAGGAACCGGTCGAGCTGGCTCTCGGGGAGCGGGTACGTGCCCTCGTGCTCGACGGGGTTCTGGGTGGCGATCACCATGAACGGCGCCGGCAGGGGGTAGGTCGTGCGGTCGACGGTGACCTGGCGCTCCTCCATGGCCTCGAGCAGGGCCGACTGGGTCTTGGGCGACGCCCGGTTGATCTCGTCGCCGATCACCAGGTTGGCGAAGATCCCGCCCGGGCGGAACTCGAATCCGCCTGTCTGGCGGTTGTAGACGGTGACGCCGGTGACATCCGAGGGCAGCAGGTCGGGTGTGAACTGGATGCGCCCCCACGTGCAGCCCAGGCTGGCCGCCAGCGCCTTGGCCAGGCTGGTCTTGCCGACGCCGGGCACGTCCTCGATGAGCAGGTGGCCTTCGGCCAGCAGGCACACGAGGGCGAGGCGGATGGCCTCGTCCTTGCCCTGGATGACGCTGCTCACGTTCTGGACGACGGCCTCGAAGCCGTCGGCGAACGACGTGACCGAGCGCGTGGCGAGCCGAGGTCTGGACACGGTGATCGCACGAGCGTAGCCAGTAGGTTCGCCGTATCGAGGTAGCCCTGGCGATCGACGTAGGTGGCACCAAGCTGGCGGCCGGGCTGGTCACGGCGGAGGGCGACCTGGTGGCGCGGGCGACGGCGCCCACGGGCCGGCACGACGATCCCGAGCGCCTGTTCGCCACGCTGCTGGCCGTCGTGGCCTCGGTCGGCGGCAACGGCGATGTCCTGGTCGGCGGCGTGGGGACGGGCGGGCCGATGTCACCCGGCGGTGAGGAGGTGTCGCCGCTGAACATTCCCGCCTGGCGCGGCTTCCCCTTGCGGCGGCGGCTGGCCGAGGCGACCGGGCTCGCCGTGTACGTCGACAACGACGCCAAGGCCCTGGCGCTGGGGGAGGGGTGGCGCGGGGCGGCGGCGGGCTGTGACAACTTCGTCGCCATGGTCGTGTCGACGGGCGTGGGCGGGGGGATCGTCCTCGACGGCCGCCTGCTCGACGGAACGGCGGGCAACGCCGGCCACATCGGCCACGTGATCGTCGAGCCCGACGGCCGGGTCTGCGGCTGCGGCGCCCGCGGCTGCCTCGAAGCCGAGGCGTCGGGCACGGCGATCGCCGCCATCACCGGCCGGCCCGCGGCGGAGGCGGGGCCGGACGTGGTCGAGCGCACCGGCCGGATGGTCGGCCGGGCCGTCGCCAGCGTCACCAACCTGCTCGATCTGGGGCTGGCCGTCGTCGGCGGCTCGGTGGCCCTCGGGTTCGGCGACCCGTTCTTCGCGGCCGCCCAGGTCGAGATCGACGACCGCTGCCGCCTCGACTTCTCGCGTGGCACCCGGGTCCGCCCGGTCGGGCTGGGCGCGGA
>JBOGIC010000538.1:0-4412 GCA_050744985.1 Acidimicrobiales bacterium | reverse complement strand
TGTACACCGCCATGCTGTCGGTCGAGAACATCCTCGGGGCGAACCACGACATCTGGACCGTCAACGTCGAGCAGGCCTACCACGAGGAGAAGAAGAGCGAGCCGTAGGGGCCGAGGCCTGCAAGTCGCCGTCAAGCAGATTGCCAGGGCGGGGGCGGAGAGTCGGGGGGCAACCTCACAGGGAGGAGTCCCCCATGCGCATCGGGATACGAACAGGGCAGAGCGGCCGGCTGGCGCGCCCGGCGGCGATCCGGGCCATGGCGACCGCGGCCGAAGCGGTCGGCTACTCGTCGGTGTGGGCCGTCGACGGCGAGAACCTCCTCGACCCGCTGGGCGTGCTCACTACCACGGCCGCCGCGACCAGCCGCGTCGGCCTCGGCGCCCGGCTGCGGGTGCCGCGCGGCGACCCGGCCCGGCTCGCCCGGTCACTCATCACCCTCGACCTGCTCAGCGACGGCCGCCTGGTCGTGTCGTTGGACGGGGACCCGCCGTGGGCCGACCCACCCGTGCCGGTCGCCCGCGGCGTGGCGCTGGCGGACGTTCGGCTCACCGACCGGCCCCTCGACGGCGACCGGGGCCGGTTCCCGGGGCAGCGCCGAGCAGGTGGCCGCCGACCTCGACGCGCTCGGCGTCGACGAAGTCGTCCTCGGCCTTTGTGGAGACCTGGGCCTCGACGAGACGCTCGACGGCTACGCCCGCATCGCCGAGGCCGTCGAGCTGGAAGTGTGCAGAATTACGTAGGCGCTCGTCGCCTCGGTGTCGTGCACCGACCCCGACGACGACCCGCTGAGCTACAGCGTCGCCACCGCCCCGACCGGCGGCGCCGTGTCGGCCAACGGCGCCAACGGCGGCTTCACCTACACGCCCAAGGCCGGGTTCTCCGGCACCGACACCTTCACCGTCGCCGCCAACGACGGCAAGGGGGGCGTGGCCACGGCGACCAACACGGTCACCGTCAAGAAGGTCCTCGTCGGCCCGCCGACCAGCAAGGACCAGTGCAGGGAAGGCACCTGGCAGAAGTTCGACAACCCGACCTTCCGCACCCAGGGTGACTGCGTCAACTTCGTGACCAACGGTCGCTGACGCAGCCCGGCCAACGAGCCTTCGAGTGAGTGGAAAGTCGGCAAATAGCCGACTTTCCACTCACTGCCGCGACCGGCAGCGGCTCTGGCCGATGATCACGTCGCCGACGGCATTCGGGCCGAGCAGGTACACGTGCACGGCGTTGATGGTGATCGACCCGTCGCCGACGTGCTGCTCGTTCACGACGGCTCGGAACCGGTCACCGATGCCGGGGATCGTGCCCTCGTAGGACGTGTTGGGGGCGGGAACGCCAGGGATGTCGACGACCGAGCCCCCTAACGCGAGCCGGCCGCCGGTGACCTGGGTGAACCCGCACGCACCGCTCGCCCACGCCGAGCAGGTGCTCTGCACCCTCTCGGCCGTGAACACCTCCTCCCCGGAGCGATTGAGCTTCTGCACGCTCGCCCAACTGCTCACCAACCCGTACGGCGACCGTCGCGTGCCCACCTCGAGCGGCCCGGAGGAGAACAGCGTCGGGGGGCCGTACTGTGCGACCGCCGTGGGCTCCGCGGCGGTCACGTGAACGGGCGCATCCCCGGGGGGCAGCCCGACCTCCGGCGCCGGTCCTCTCGGCTCCTTCGGTGCGCCGAAGAAGCCGATGTCGGTGAAGTACCCGTAGGCGCCACTGGCCGGCTCCGTGATCACAGCGCGTCCGCGCCCGCCTCACCGGTGCGGACCCGGTAGACGCTCTCGACCGGCATGACCCATACCTTGCCGTCACCGATCTTGTCGGTGCGAGCCGACGCGATGATCGTCTGGACGATGCGGTCGCTGTCGCCGTCGTCGACGAGCAACTCGATCTTCACCTTGGGCACGAAGTCGACTTCGTACTCCGCGCCCCGGTAGACCTCGGTGTGGCCCCGCTGGCGGCCGAACCCCTGGGCTTCGGTCACCGTGAGGCCCTGGATGCCCGCCGCCTTCAAGGCCTCCTTCACCTCGTCGAGCTTGAACGGTTTGATGATCGCCACGATCAGTTTCATGTCGCCCCCCTCACACGCGCTCGAGCGCGTAGCCGGTCTCGGAGTGCTGCGTGAGGTCGAGCCCCGTCTCCTCGTCCTCCTGGGAGGCGCGGATGCCACCGGGCAGGACGTTCTTGAGCACCAGGGCGATGACCATCGACACGGCGAACGAGAAGACCCCGACCACGACGACGGCGAGGATCTGCTCACCGAGCAGACCGGCGCCGCCGCCGGCGAAGAGGCCGTCCTTGCCCGCCTCGTTCACCGCGGCATCGGCGAACAGGCCGAGGAGCACGGAGCCGATGATGCCACCCACCAGGTGGACGGCGACGACGTCGAGCGAGTCGTCGTACGCGAACCTGAACTTGAGGCCGATGGCCAGGTAGCAGACGACACCGGCGATCCCGCCGATGGCGATCGGCGACAGCCCGCCGACGAACCCGGCGCAGGGTGTGATCGCCACCAGGCCAGCCACGGCCCCGGACGCGCCGCCGAGGGTCGTCGCGTGCCCCGTCTTGAGCCGCTCGGCGATCAGCCAGGTGAGCATGGCGGCGGCGGCGGCGACGAAGGTGTTCATGAACGCCTGCGCCGCCACCATGTTGGCGGCCAGGGCCGACCCGGCGTTGAACCCGAACCAGCCGAACCACAGGATGCCCGTGCCCAGGAGCGTCAAGGGCAGGGAGTGGGGGTGCATCGGCTCCTTGGGCCACCCTCGTCGTTTCCCGAGAACGAGGATCAATGCCAGCGCACCGGCCCCGGCATTGATATGCACGACCGTGCCCCCGGCGAAGTCGAGGGCCCCCCGGGCCGCGAGCCACCCACCGGCGAAGACCCAGTGGGCGACGGGCAGGTAGACGAGGATCGACCAGAGGATGATGAAGCCGACCCACCCCGCGAAGCGCATGCGGTCGGCGATCGCCCCGGTGATCAGGGCCGGCGTGATGATCGCGAACGTGAGTTGGAACGCGACGAAGGCGAGGGTCGGGATCGTCCCCGTGGTCGTGGTCGCGGTGTCCTTCAGGCCGAGGAAGTCGAAGTTGCCGAGCCATCCCTCGTTCCCGAACCCGCCGAAGGCGAGCGTGTACCCGAAGGCCGCCCACAACACGGTCACGATGCCCATGGCGAAGAAGTTCTGCATGAGCATCGCGAGGATGTTCTTGGCGCGCACCATCCCGCCGTAGAACAGGGCCAGGCCCGGTGTCATGAACAACACCAGGGCGGAGGAAGCAAGTACCCAGGCGGTATCGCCCGAATCGAATTCCGGCACGGCAGGTGACCTCCAGGTTTCGCCGGGTGGGGGACCGCCGCAAGACTCCGCGACGAATGTTTCGTCCGGGCGTAAGGAATGTTTCGTCTAGATGAACCGCGTCCCCACGGGACCACCAGACCGGTACGATCCGGCGGTGACCCGGCTCCGTAGCGCGCTCGGCGCACTGCTGCTCCTCGCGGTCGCCGCGGTCGGCGGCCACGACGCGGCCTGCGTGGGGGCGCCGGACGTCGACGGGCCGACGCGAACGGCCGCTGGTTTCGTGGCCCCCGCCCCGACGCTGGTCGAGGCGACGGCCGCCCGCCCGAACGACGGCGGGCTGCTCCGCGCCCGGTCGATCGTCGCGGTGGCACTGCTGCTGCTGGTCGCGGCGCTCGTTCGACCGGCCACGGTCGAGGTGCGGCGCACGTCGGTACGGCCGGTGCCGGGGCGGCGCGGCGGCGGGGCCGTCCTGCGCGGCCCACCCACCTCCTCCTGACCGCGTAACTCGCAGCCGCCCATCGCGGGCGGCCGATCGACGTCGGAGGGAGTCTCATGTCCCGTACGTTCCGCTGGCGCGCGCTCGTCGCCGCCGGCGTCCTCATCGGTGCCGTCGCCATCGTCGTGGCGCGGCCCGCCCGCCTCGGCCTCGACCTCCAGGGTGGCACCCAGATCGTCCTGGAGGCCCGCGGCGCGGAGGGGGACACCGTCTCCGGGACCCTGGAGGTGCTGCGGCGACGGGTCGACGCGCTGGGGGTGGCCGAGCCGACCCTGCAACGCTCGGGTGACCGCCGGATCATCATCGAGCTGCCGGGGGTCGCCGACCCCGAGGCCGCCCTGGCCGTCATCGGCCGGACCGCCCAGCTCGCGTTCCATCCGGTCGTGGCGGCGGAGGGGGAGGCCCTCGCCGACGAGCGCGGGATACCCCTGCGCGTCGCGCCCGCCCGGGTGACGGGGGAGGCGGTCGGCACGGCCAAGGCCGCCCTGGGCGGGGCGTTCGGCGGCGAGTGGCAGGTCGAGGTCGAGCTCCGGGGCGACGCCTCCCGCGAGTGGGCGTCGATGACGGGCGCGGCCGCGTGCGCGCCGGCGGGCGACCCGGCGCGGCGGATCGCCATCGTCCTCGAC
>JBOGIC010000537.1:0-2696 GCA_050744985.1 Acidimicrobiales bacterium | reverse complement strand
GCCCCGAAGGAAGCGCCGCAGTTGCGCTTGTCGTCCGGATCGACTCACCTGGGCAATGACCGGAGCCGTCGTCAGCGGTACGAGGCCCATCTCCAAGCGGGTCCGATGGTCAGCCCACACCGCGCGGTCAGATCGCTCCGCTGCGACGAGCGCGCCCGCGTCGTAGACGACACTCACGCCGAGCGCTTCCTCGGTCGAACCCGGGTCGCGCCTACTTGCGAGGCGACACGCTGGCGCGCGGCGGCGACCTCGGCCTCCGTCATCTGACCGTGCTGGGCTTCCCACTCAGCGACGGCCGCGAGCCCATCGCGGACGAGCAGCGCGCGCCGAGCGGCCGTCGTCATCCAAGCCGAGACACTCACGCCTTCTGCGGAGGCAGCGGCGAGGACGCGTTCATGAACATCGGCATCGACGGTGATCGCGAGCTTCGGCGAGGGCTTCCCCCGGGGCATGCCCGAACCATACTACTAAGGTAGTAGACTTGGCAACCAGTCAACAGGGCAACACGATGGCGGGCGCCTGGCTCACGACCCGTTCAGGTCGTCGCCGCCAATCCGTTTCGTGTAGCCGACTCCTCACTCGGTCGAGGAGAGCTGGAGGGACGTCTGCGAGGTCGGAGGCAAGGCTCGCCTGGAATAGCGCGTCCCTGTTCCGCCGGCGACATTCGCTCCAGCAATTCTGCCGTCCACACCTTGTCCGTCACCGGGCATAGTCCGCTCGGTGATGGGTTTGGCCATCGGCGACGGCGATTCAGATGGGGACGACGCTCGTCGTGCTTGCTGACAACTGAGGCTCCGGGTTCTCACATTGGAGACTCAACGGGTTCGCGGCATCGCACGCCCACTACCTACCTAGGGAACCCCCCGACGAACAACTCGCGCGTTGTGGCAGCTTCGGTCGGTGGTCAGCGACGTTTCCTGTGCGCACGTTGTTCGTCGTCGCTCCCTACCCAGGGCTCCCGATGAACCATTTCGTGAATCAGGACAGTCGATAAGGGGCGAACGCGGCGTCGACGGCGTCGGCCGTCAGCCCGAAGCGGGCCAGGTCGTAGTCGTGGCGGCCGGCGGGGTGGGCGTCGACCCACTCGTCAATGGCCTTGGCGACCGCGGGGTCGAGTGGGCGGCCCAGGTGTTCGTACAGCTCGTGCACGGCACCCACGGGGGCGGCGACGAGGCGGCGGTAGTCCACGTCGACGAAGGATGAAGTGCGCGCCTGCTGGGCGCGGGCTGTGGCCGTGGTGGCGCGGGCCAGGGCTTCGGCGCCGACGGCCTCGGCGTCGGCCGTATCGCTGTACGCCCCCCGCAGCGTGTGGATCAGGCTGGCCCATGAGGCAACGGCTTCACGGGGGTCGCGGTGGCACAGGATCACCGAGCAATCGGGGAGGACGGTGAGGAGGGCATCGAGGTGGCCGAGGTGGCCGGGCGACTTGAGTAGCCACGGGTCACCGGCCGGCGACGACAGCACGCGCAACTGCATCGCGTAGTGCTCGTATTCCTCGGTGAGCGGCGCGGTCGCCAGCCAGGCGGAGTACTCCCGCGCGTCGAACATGTCGTCGAAGTGCTGGCTCGCGAAGGCGTTCTGGAGCAGGACGTCGCACTCCTCGGGGCCGGTGGCGGTGGCGGGGTGGATGGTGCGGAATTCCGGGACCAGTGCGTAGAACGCGTCGAGCCACCGCTGGGCGCGGGCCACCCGATCGCCGTCGGGCAGGGGGCTGAGGCCCTCCCAGACGCGCAGCGCCCGGAAGGACGGGTCGAGGGCGAGAAGGTTGTGGAGCAGCGTGGTGCCGGTACGCGGCAGGCCGGTGATGACGACGGCGCCGTGGAGCGGACGGGCGGCGACGTCGGGGTATTCGGCCACGTAGGCGTCGAGCGCCTCGCTCGTGTGCTGGTGCCGGGCGGTGACGCGGCGCAAGACGTCGTGACCGGTGGCGTTGAGCCGGCCGGTCTCCGCGCACGACCGGACCAGGCGGTCGCGGTTGGCCGCGAACCTCACCGACGGATCGAGCGCCAGATCGTGTCCAGCGACTCGTCGACCGTTTGCAGATCGGTCGATACGACCACCTCCGGGCGCAGCGGCGGCTCGTACGGGTCGTCCACGCCTGTGAGCCCGTGCAGCTCACCCGCCCGCTGTCGGGCGTAGAGGCCCTTGACGTCCCGGGCGGTGCAGACCTCGAGGGGCGCCGACACGTGAACCTCGACGAACCGGCCATCGTGCAGCGCCCGCACGTCGTCGCGGTCGGCCCGGTACGGCGAGACGAGTGCACAGACGGCGACGACGCCGTTGCGGCTGAGCAGGTGGGCGACGTAGCCGACACGGCGCACGTTCTCGGCCCGGTCCTGCCGGGAGAACCCGAGGTCGCGGGTGAGCTGCGTGCGGACGTTGTCGCCATCGAGCACCTCGACGGGGCGGCCCTCCCCCCGGAAGCGCTCAGCCAAGCCCACGGCGAGGGTGGTCTTGCCCGACGACGGCAAGCCCGTCAGCCAGACCGTTAAGCCCGCCATGGCCTTCGGGTCACGCAGGCCGCCAGCGCTCGCGCTCCCGGCCGTTGGCCAGCACCATGGCCGCCAGCGCGTGGCGGTCGACCTTGCCGATCTTGGTGCGGGGGATCGCCCCGACGACGCACAGCTCGTCGGGCAGCTTGTGGCGGGCCAGCGTGGGGGCGAGGAAGTCGCGCAGTTGCCGGAGGTCGGGGGCGG
>JBOGIC010000536.1:0-4351 GCA_050744985.1 Acidimicrobiales bacterium | reverse complement strand
CTGCAACCGGGGCATCTACCACAAGGGATGGACCGCCGTGACCCGCCACAGCACGCCGTGGGTCATCGCCGCGCTCCCGCCCTTCGACGACGACGTGTGGGAGCTCTACGACACCACCACGGACTGGGCCCAGGCGCGCAATCTCGCGGCCGAGATGCCCGAGAGGCTGGCGGAGCTACAGCGCCTGTGGCTGATCGAGGCGGTCAAGCACAACGTGCTGCCCCTCGACGACCGGCGGGTCGAGCGCTTCAACCCCGATATAGCCGGGCGGCCCACCCTGGTCAAGGGGAACAGCCAGGTGCTCTACGGCAGCAGGGGGCGCCTGGGCGAGAACGTGGTCATCAACGTCAAGAACAAGTCCCACTCCGTGACGGCCGAGGTCGTCGTCGGCGACGGAGCCGGGCCTGGTGCCGTGCGCGGCACGATCATCGCCCAGGGGGGCGCCTTCGCCGGATGGGCCCTCTACGTGAAGGACGGGCGGCCGGCGTACTGCTACAACCTCCTCGGCCTGAAGACGACGGTGATCGAGGGCGACCGTGACCTGGCGGCGGGGACGCACCAGGTGCGGGCCGAGTTCGCCTACGACGGCGGCGGGCTGGGCAAGGGGGCGACGGTCACGCTCTACCTCGATGGGGACTCGATCGGCGCCGGGCGGCTCGAGGCGACCGTGCCGATGGTCTTCTCCGGGGACGAGACGACCGACGTCGGCCGGGAGACCGGCACGACGGTGAGCGGCGATGGGTCGGCCGAGGAGACCCGCTTCACGGGCCGGGTCGCCTGGGTGCAGATCGACGTGGGCAAGGACGACTACGACCACCTGATCTCGCCCGAGGAGCGGTTGCGCGTGATCATGGCCCGCCAGTAGCGGGGGCCCGGCGGAGACCTGCCATGCCCGTCGAGCCCGACGTCACCCTCCGCCCTTCGTCGCGGTACCGCCCGGTCCTGCGGGCCCTGCGCCGGCGCCGGCGCCGACAGGCGGCGTTCATCGAGCTGTTCTACGTACTCGGCGGCCTCGCCCTCGGCGTGACGCTTCCCCACCTCAGCTGGGCCAAGGAGGTGGCTAGCGCCAACGTGGTGCTCATGCTGTTCTCCCTGGCCGCGGCGATCGTCACGTTCGCGAGCGTTGTGTTCTCGGTGCTGTTCCTGGTCGTGCAGTTCGGGAGCACGACGCTGAGCCCGCGCCTCACGTTGTTCCGCGACAACCCCATCATCACTCATTCCTTCGGGCTGTCGATCGGGATCTTCGTGTACGCGTGCGCGGCTGCGATCGTGCTGATCGGGCGGCCCGAGACGACCGTGCTCGTGCCGATCTTCGCGGCCGCTGCGCTCTTCGCCGTCCTGGCGACGTCGCGCAAGCTGCAATCGAGCGCCTTCCGGTCCATCCAGTTCGCCCCGACGATGCGGGACCTCGCCGTCCGCACGACGACGGTCCTCGAAGCGCTGTACCGCGAGCCCTTCGCGGGCGCGCGCCCCGCCCCGCCGCTACCGGACGTGAGTACGCCGGTGTATTGGGGTCGACCCGGCGGCGTGTTGCGCCAGGTCGACCTGCCGGGCCTGGTCGACGCGGCCGAGCGGTTGGGATGCGTGATCGAGCTGTCGGTGCCCGTCGGCGGCGTGGTCCGACCCCGCGGCGTCGTGTTGCTCGTCCGGGGCGCGGCCGACGTGCCCGATCAGGGCGGACCGCTGCTGCAGTTCCTGGAGGTCGGCCTGGAGCGCAGCTTCGACCAGGATCCGCTGCTCGGCATCCGCCTCCTCGTGGACATCGCGCTGCGGGGGATGTCGCCGGCCGTCAACGACCCGACCACCGCGGTCGAGGTCATCGACGTGCTCGACGGCCTGCTCGCGCGGATCGTCGACCGCGACCTCGATCTGCGCTACATCGGTGGCGTGGACGACGACCTGCGCGTGGTGCTGCCCGTTCCCACCTGGGACGACTACGTCTCCGGGGCGGTGGACGAGCTCGCCTACGCCTCGCGCCAACTTCCCTCGGTCTCCCGCCGCCTGCTCCACCTGCTCGCCGATGTCGCGACGACCGCGCCGGCCGAGCGCCGCGCCGCACTCGAGGCCCGCATTCGCTGGATCGAAGCCAATTGCGACCCCGGCGTAACCCCCTGACCTGACGTTCTTGTAAGCCAAAACCACCGCTTCGGTGGTTTTGGCTTACAAGAACGATCGGGGTTAGACGATCACCTCGCAGGTGGTCTGGCTGTTCGGGTCGGTGCCCGGGGTGCAGGTGTCGGTGCCGTCGCTGCCGGCGAGGGAGTCGGCGCCGGTGCCGCCGATGAGGCGGTCGTTCCCGCCCATGCCGGTGAGGTTGTCGTTGCCCGGGCCGCCGACCAGAAGGTCGTTGCCCGCGTCGCCGGTGAGCTTGTCGTTGCCATCACCACCGCACAGCGTGTCGAGTCCGTCGCCGCCGACCACCTCGTCGTTGCCGCCATTGGCGAAGACGATGTCGTTGCCGCCGAGGGAGGCGATGCGGTCGAGGCCGGCGCTGCCGTAGATGACGTCGTCACCGGCGGTGCCCAGGATGCTGCCGGGGCTGGCGGCGACGATGTTGTTGCCGGGCAGGGTCCCGGGCAGGGGCGGGGCCGAGCAGATGCTCTGGACGGTCGAGGTCTCGTTGGGCGCGTTGCACGGCGAGTCGACGCCGAAGTTGTTGGCGTCGCCGCTGTAGGAGACCGTCCACCGGTAGAGGCCCTCGGCCACCGCCGGGAACGGGTCGGACACGTACACGCCGTTGCCCGCGACCACCTTGATACTCGTGAACGCGGCCACGCCGGCACACGCGGCGTCGTTGGGCCCGAAGGCGCGGAACGTGATCGTGCCCGTGGGGTTGGTGCCGTTGCCCAGCGTGGCCGTGTCGCTGATCGACGCCGGGTTGGCGGCGGTGAACCCGGTCGCGGACGAGGCCGCCGTGCTGATCGTAGGCTGGCGCTTGACCAGCGTCGACGCGCTGCTCGCGTTGTTGTCCAAGGCGCTGTCGAACGAACCCTTCACGGTCGCGCTGTTGGCCAGCACGGTGCCGCCCGCCACCCCAGCCGCCACGGTGACGGTGATCGTGAAGCTGCGCGACCCGTTGCTGGGGATGTTCATGAGCGTGCACGTGATGGTCTGCCCGGCGGCGACGCACGTGTCGGGCGCGACGACCGACGACGAGAAGAAGCTCACGCCGGCCGGCAGCGTGTCGATGACGGTGACGACCGGCGCGTTCTCGGGGCCAGCGTTGGTGACGTTGAGCGTGTAGGTCAGCTGGTTCCCCGACGCCACCGGGTCGGGGGAGTCGGTCTTGGTTATGCCGAGGTTGGCGTTCACCGCGGCCGCCAGGCAGTCGAGCAGGCCGGCGCCGGTGATGTTGTCCGTGCCGGCCGGTGGCTGGTCGACGGCCGTCGCCCGTAGGCGTTGCGTGACCTGCGCGACGGTGATCGCCGCCTCGCCCTGGCGGACGAGCGCGTCGCACGCGGCCGCGTGAGGAGCGGCCGCCGACGTGCCGGTGAACGGCGAGCCGAACCCGCCGACGCCCGTCACCGTGACGTTGTCGGCCGCGGCCCACGTCGGCCCGGCCGTGCTCACGATGCCGGCCCCGGCCACGCCGTTGCACATGCCGGCGGCGAGCCCGGGGCACGTGGTCGTGAGGCCCAGTTGCACCGGCCCGCCCGAGCTGTAGGGCTCGATGGCGCCGTTCAGGGCGTTGATGGCGGCCGACGAGGTCGCCTGGCCCGTGTAGTTGGAGTCGGGGTTGAGGCTGCCGGCGCGGGTCGGCGTGTCGGTGGCATTGGCACCTCGCCAGCGCAGGTCGAGCGTGGGCGCCGCCACCGCCGTCGAGGTCCCCTGCACGTCCACGACCAGCTTGAGCGCCGTCCCGACCGGACGCGTGATCGTCACGGTCTCGAGCGTGTCTCCCTGGCCGTTGGACTGCACGGTCGTGCTCTGGGCGAGGCACTGGGTGAGCCCCTGGTTCATCACGTACAGGTTGAGGTCGGTGAACCCGCCGCGGCCCACGGTCGGGAAGATGGCGCGCGGCTCACTCCACTGCAGCGTCGCGGTCAAGGTGCCGTTTGCCGGCGGCGGGTTGCCACCGGGCTGGGCGATCGTCACGTCGAAGGCGGTGCCGCCGCCCGGGTCGACGTCGACGACGTTGTCGGGTGTGTTGGCGCAGCCGGCGAAGTTGTTGGCCGTGTTGTCCGGTCGCTGCCCGGTGCCGGTGGCGGCCACTCGCGCCGCGTGGCGTTGGGCCTGGTTCCCCGCCGAGGAGTGGACGGAGACGCCGCCGGCGGCGATGTTCTCGCCGGTTTGCGCGGCCAAGCCGACCTGGAACGCGGGCTCGGAGTCGAAGGCCTGATCCTCGCTGATC
>JBOGIC010000535.1:0-2028 GCA_050744985.1 Acidimicrobiales bacterium | reverse complement strand
GTGTAATTGTCGTCAATGGGCAGGTGTAATTGTCGCCGAGCACGCCCATCTCGCACATCTCGCGATGGTCGCGGTGTTGCCTTCCGCCTTGGAGGACGGCGTCGGCACCTCGGAGCACCCTGATTTCGCGGCTCAATAGCCCGGCCTGCACGTACCCCTGTCAACGCTTCGCCGACGTCCTCACGAACGCCGACGCATGACTCGGGGCCATCGTGGGTCGCTGGTCCTTCGATGCAGAGCTCTCTCATCTCCTTCTCCATGCCGGTTTATCCCGGCGCACTAGAACTTGAGTGGCGGTCCTCCGTCTCGAACCTGCCGTGAGGCAGGCTTCGGGAGTTCTCACACAACCGAGAGAAGGAGGACCACCAACCATGTCAGCGTCTCACAGCACCACGGCGACAGCGGCGAAGCGGAACGCCGGCACGAAGACGACAGCAGCGAAGGACGGCCAGAGCAAGGCGAAGCTGACCATCCTCCCGGGCATCGGCCTGGTCGACCTCGGCGACCCCGGGGTCGCCGGCAAGCTCGCCGAGCGGCTGGCGGGCAAGGTGGGAGACCAGCTCGTGCTGTTCGCCCAGCGGATGCAGGAAGGGCTGCTGGCCGCCTCGGTCGCCATCGGCCTCGACGTGATGGCCGAGCTCATGGAAGCCGAGGTCACCGAGGTCGCGGGCCCGAAGGGCAAGCACAACGCCGAGCGGGCCGCCTACCGCCACGGCGGCGAGGATGCCACCGTCGCGCTGGGCGGCCGACGGGTCCAGGTCCGTCGGCCCCGGGTGCTCAGCGTCGAGGGCGCCGAGGTGCGCCTCGAGTCCTACGACGCCTTCGCCTCGGCCGACCTGCTCACCGCTCACACCGTCGCCGCCATGATGGCCGGGCTCTCCACGCGCCGCTACGAGCAGGCGCTCGAGCCGGTGGGGCACGGAGGTGGCCGAGACATCGGGCTCCACGTCCCGCTCAGCGGTGAGCCGGCGCTTCGTGGCCGCTACCGCCGAGCGCCTGGCCGAGTTCCGGGCCCGGCCCCTCGACGACGCGAAATGGCTGGTCATCTTCGTCGACGGCTTCGACTTCGCCGGCCACACCATGGTCGGCGCCCTCGGCGTCACCGCCGACGGCACGAAGGTCCCTCTCGGCGTGGTCGAAGGCTCGACCGAGAACGCCGGCGTCGTGCGCGGCCTGGTGACGGGGCTTCGTGACCGCGGCGTCGACGACCGCGACGGGCTCCTGTTCGTCCTCGACGGCGCCAAGGCGCTCACCCGGGCGGTGAAAGACGTGTTCGGGGACAACGCGGTCATCCAGCGTTGCCGACTCCATAAGGAAAGGAACGTTGCCGACCACCTCCCCGAGGCCGAGCGGCTGTGGGTGCTGCGGAAGATGCGCCAGGCGTGGAAGAACCCCGACGCCGCCGAGGCCGAGCGTGACCTCCGGGACCTGGCCGGCCAGCTCGAGCGGATCAACCCCGACGCCGCGGGCAGCTTGCGCGAGGGCCTGACCGAGATGTTCACCGTCACCCGCCTCGGTGTGCGGGGGACGCTGCTGGCCACGGTCATGTCGACCAATCCCGTATTGGTTAACGCCGATTCTCGCGTCGGGTAGTAGCACGAGCCCGAACTGATCCTGCACGTGGCGGTCGGCGCGCGGAATCCTTGCTCTACAAGGGCGAACGGGCGGTTGCACCCGGCGGCAGTGCGAACTATTGGGGTCGATCCCGCTGTACGACCTGAGGCTGTTGGCCGAGTGAAGGCGGTGCCGGTGGCTCCGGGCCGAGGTTGTCGGGGCGCCAAATCACAGTGTTGTAGGACTCCTCGGCGGAGGTCCTTGACCTCGCTCTCCGGGCCTGATGGAGTGAAGGCATGGTCCGTGCAGCGAAATCGACCCCAACGAAGGGCAAGGCCGCCCGCCCTGGCGGGGAGTTCTTCGCCCGCCCGACCGGGCCGAACCACCGTCGCTACGAGGCGCTGCGCGCCTACCTGTGGGAGGGCGCCAGCGCCGAGGACGCCGCGGCGCGGGCCGGCTACTCGCCCGCCACCC